>CAYWSS010000786.1:0-2827 GCA_964460505.1 uncultured Caldilineaceae bacterium
GAGGAGTCTACGACGACGAGAAATCCCTGAGACCTCTGTTTGTAAGCCGACTCTGCGAGGATTTCTCCCTTCGGCCAAAATGACATGCACAAGTTAATTAATTCTCATTCCTAAGTCCTAAGTCAACTTTGTTTTAACGGGTAGTTAAGCCCCTTGTGGGCGTTGTTACAGCAGTAAAAAGGGCACAAGGCCCAAATGCTACACCCGTCAATTAGAACCTGACTTAGAACTAAGCAACTTTGCAATAGCCCTGGCGTAAATAAAAAAGGCCGCTTCATTTAATGAAGCGGCCCTCAAAACCTTGTGAGAAGGGAATTATTATTGTAGCGGAGCAATCTGTTGCAAAGTAATGTCTCGCTGGGGCGGCGCATCGGTAAGCTGCAGGTACACAACCTGGGTTGATGCGTCTGCAATTGCGGCATCTGCTTGCACAGCTTGAGCATCATTAATAATTAAGGCCGTGGCCATAATTGTAAGACAAAAGACCAGTGTTAATAAACTATTGATGATAATTGTTTTCAACCGTGACATAAGCGTTGCCTCACTTTCGTTCAAGTCTGAAAATAGTATATCAAACTTAAACTCAGTTGTAATCCGCTTCCCGGCTAGTTCAGGGCTAGGCTTAAAGTCGGGTTGATTTTTAGGAGTTATGTAAAATTAAGCCAAATGCCTACGATATTTGTCGTAGGCATTTGATATTTTGGCTTTGTTTGGCTATTTAACGGTTACTGAGCAGCAATTTGGCCGTACAGGTGGCCGGTCAGGGCAATAAGATAAGGGGTGACCGCAATGGCAATGACGAACGCAATTATCCATCCAATACAGGGGATAATGGCAATCGTGCCGATGACAAGATTTAAGACAAAGCTGGCTCCAAATGTAACCAGAAACGCAATCAGAATATTTCCAATATTGTCCCGGGCTATGCCAAAGACATTTCCAAACTGGAAGACCGCGCCAAAATCATCGGTTCGCACATATTGCACGACAATGGCCGGGTTAAGAAAAAACATAACCACGGCAAACAGCAGAAACAAGCAGCTAAGTACAGAAATAGTAACCATCATTCCGGCGGCAGCGGCATCTTCGTTGCCTTCTGCAATGCCGCCAAAGCCAACCGTAGCCACCAGACCGCAGCACATTAACAGCCAGAATGGCAGCGTGTATACTATCTGCGCCGCAATAATTGCCATGCCATCTTTAAACAGCTTTCCCCAGTCATCCCATTCAGGCAGTGGGCGCGGATTTCCATCTTGCACATTTCTGGCAACACCGACCATATATCCTGCCAGCAGGGGGATAGGAATTATCAGAAAAGCAAAGATTGTAACCAGCGCCCCAATCCCTATTTTTCCTATCCAGCGTTCGTCTTCCGTGACAAACATAATTGCTTTTGCAATATCCATTTTGCATAACTCCTTATTGTAGTAAAGTGGCAATAGAATAATTCTCGGCCCTTATTTTAGGGCCAACTTCAATAATCTACAATTATGTTTAGTACGGTGGGGATAGATTGGAGACAGATTCCGGGTGAAAATCAGGAGTTGCTGTGCGACAAAAGTTACAAACCAACCGTTCTGATTTATTTGATGGCAATGGGCATCACGTCAGTTTTTTCAAACCCTCTTTGTCCAGAATCTCAATTCGATGCCGGTTGATGGCAATCAGGTTGGCCTGTTGCAGTTCTCTGAACGCCCGGCCCACCATTTCACGAACCGTGCCAAGATGGGCCGCAATTTCATCCTGAGTCCAGCGGCGGCGACTGAGTTCGTTGTGTTCATCGCTTTGCTGAAGCAAAAAGGCAGCCAGCCGTCCGGTTACCGGCAGAAAAGAGAGATTGTAAACCCGTTGTACCAGTTGGCGACATCGCATAGCCAAATTTTTTATGATAACGTCGTTTAGCTGCGGAAATTGCCGCCGTAACTCCAATAGTATTTCAGAAGAAATTATCCACACTATGGAATCATCAATGGCTGCCAGATTGGCCGGGTTAGGGCCGTTGTCGATGACCGGCACCTCGTTGCAGGAATCTCCGGGACTCAGCGTGGCTAAAATATGCTCCCGCCCCTCTTCCGACAGACGGTACACTTTGCAAAATCCTTCTACCACCAGATGCAGCCCGGTATTGTTATCCCCTTCCAGAAAAATTAGTTCCCCGGCCTGGTACTGGCGCGTGATAACTCTGTTGGCTACTTTGGACAGGGCCGCGTTGTCCAACGTTCTAAAATAGGGAATGCCTTGCAATAGCGATTTTGTCTGTTGGTCCATTTACACCTGCATTACATTATTTTAGAAAAACAGGCCGGGAGTTTTTCCCGGCCTGCCGTTGACCGGCAAACAAATTGACAGGCTCAACCTGTCACAAAACGTTAATTACAACTCAATTTTAGCGCCCATCACAGCCATAAATTTAGAAAGCCATGCGGGGTGAGCCGGCCATGCGGGGGCGGTAACCAGATTGCCGTCAACATGGGCGGCATCAACCGGAATATCCTGATATCGGCCACCGGCCCGGGTGACATCGGGGCCGCAGGCGGGGTAGGCGGAACATTCTCTGCCTTCCAGCACCCCGGCGGCGGCCAATACCTGAGCGCCGTGGCAAATGGCGGCAATGGGTTTATTTTCTTTAAAAAATTGCTGCACAATTTCAATGACCTTGCCGTTTAGCCGAATGTATTCGGGGGCACGGCCCCCCGGAATGACCAGGGCATCGTAATCATTAAAATCAACTTCATCAAACGTAGCATTTAAGGTGAAGTTGTGCCCCGGTTTTTCGGAGTAGGTTTGGTCGCCTTCAAAGTCATGGACCGCTGTTCGGATAAATTCC
>CAYWSS010000787.1:0-2824 GCA_964460505.1 uncultured Caldilineaceae bacterium
TCATTCCGAAAATTCTGCTCTGAAATGCCGGCAATAATTGTCAAACCGGAAATTGTCGGCTTTCTGTCAGTTTTTATATTGACATAAGGCTTAACTTAGCGACATTGTCTGACTACTGACATCTGGTTACTGAAAAACTAAAGGTAAAAAATGCTCTGCCCCTTCTGTCTGGACAAGGTACGATTTAAAAAGAAAAAATCGGGAGGAAATCACGCCTCCATTTATTTGTGCCCGGAGTGTAACGAACAGGTACCGGCGCTCTACTCACAGGATTATCGCCAATATCCGCCGGTGGTTATCAGCGCCACCGGATTTCGACAGCACGGTAAAACGGTCTATTTTGCCACCCTGTTTTACACGCTGAAAAAGCTGACTCTGGCCCGCGATTGGCCCGACTTTTTCACCATGGGCCTCAACGAAGACAGCCTGGATACCGTGTACAGCAACGCCCGCATGCTGGAAGACGGCGCCCTGCCCGACAGCACCCCCAAAAACTTTCCCCGGCCCACCATGCTGCGGGCCGAAGGGGTGCCGATGCACCCCGATTGCACCCTGCTCTTTTTTGATACCGGCGGCGAAAGTTTTGAAAAACCAACCCAACTGGTCCAATTTGCCGGATTTGTGCGCCGGGCCGAGGCAGCCCTGCTGCTGGTCAGCGTGCCGGATATGGCTGATCCCGCCGCAGAAATGCAGAAGCTGATTAGCACTTACGTGGTGGGCATGCGGGACTTGGGCGCATACACCAAAGAGCAACATTTAATTGTGGTTTTCACCAAAGCCGACCAGTTGGTGCTGCGGCTGCTACCCCGCTGGCAAGACATCCACACCTACTTACTGGAGGGCGCGGTGGATGATTTAGCCCAGACCAGGCATTACATGGAACGCATGGAGCAGGTCTCCGAGCGCTTGAACGAATTCTCCGGGCAGGAACTGCACGCCTATGAATTTGTCAACACCGCCGAATCGAATTTCAAAAGCGTCAGTTATTCCATTATTTCTGCGCTGGGCACCCAGCCCGATGGGGCGCGGCTGTCGATAGCCATTGTGCCCCGCCGCATTCTGGACCCGGTGCTGTGGGTCATGCAAAAATCATTTTCCGCACCCGAGCGTTTTATTCGCCGCTGGTGGGGCTGGTAGGGTGGCAAGGGGCAAATGAGCGACGTTGATGCGACGTTGAGCCAGCCTGAAGCGGACGATAAGGCGTTGCCGCCGGGCCGGAGCGCAAAGGTGCAGGGGAGAGAGGGCGAGGTGGCAGACTCTCCCGCCGGAGAGCCGGCAGATCAATCCAAACCGCTAGCGGCGGATGGTGGCCGCACCTGGCAGGATGTGATTTGGAGCGAGTGGCGCAACAGTGACGACGAGGCGTATGCCCGCCACCTGTTCGAGATGGTGGGCGACGAACCGGCCGGCAGCGAGGCCCTGGTCATCAACGTGGTGCTGGGCACCATTTACGGGGCGCTGGTCAGCTTGCTGATTACTCTGCTGGCCACGCTTGGCAATACAGCCGCGCTCGTCGATTTCTGGCTGTGGGCCATAATTATTGGCGCCGCCGTGGGCGGCGCGGCCGGTTTTTTAATGCGGCAAATTGAGGGAAAAATATCCTGGAAAACTTGGCTGTCGCGCCTCACCTTTGATCTGGCCCCCAACGAAATGGGGCTGGTTTTAGGGGGGCTGGCGCTGGCCCTGTTTGGCAGCCAGATTGGCTGGATGGCCGGCTGGTCGGCGGGGCTGGGCCACGTAATCGGCATTGTGTCGCTGAGCATTTTGCTGGCCGGCAGTCTGGGCATCCGGCTGGTGGGCTGGCTGGTGGAAACGGGACGAAAACCCAACCCCAACTACTTTCACCGGTATCGCAGCCTTTGGTTTTGGTGGCGCAAGCGGCCCTTCAACACCGAACTAACTGCGGCCCTGCACCGGGCGTTTCAAAAGCATCCCGCTAAAAAAAAGATGTGGGTCGAACTGCTGGAAACGGTGGCGCAAGAGCGGGTTGAACCATTGACCCCGGTGCCGGCCCAATTTCAAAGCCGCGATTGGCGGGAAAGATTTGTGGCCACGCAACTCTTGATTGCCGCCGGGGGAGAGGCGGTGCCCGATTTGCAGGAATTGGCCAACCGGCGCAGTTCGCCGCTGCATCGCACGGCAAGCCGGCTGTTGCTCAACATTGGCCACGAAACTACGGGCAGGCTGGGCGAACGCACCGGAGAGTTGTTGTGCCCCCATTGCCTCACCCGCTTTGGGCCGCACACCATTACCGTGCTGAACAACAAAAAAATCACCTTTTACGGCTGCCGCATCTGCCGCCAGAGTCGCAAATTCTGGCAGGGGCCGGTGATTGCCGCGCTGGATGAATCGATGGAAGACAGGGTGGATCCGGCACCTTCAATTCGTGTCAACTGGCTGACCCGCCGCGCCCTGTTTGATTTTGACGCCGTGGAAATCATCCAAGCTACCGATGAAGACGTGGAACGCTTTGCCGTGCAAGTGGGCAACAACACCGACCCCCTGTGCCAGCCACGTTATCAAAAGATGCACTGCGAAATTGGGCCGGATTGCCGGCTATCTGAAAATACGCTTCGTATTTTGCGGCGCACCTTCGGGCAGGTTGAGGTTTCACTACCGGGCACTTTTTCAAAATGGAGAAATATGGAACACGGATGACGCAGATTGAACGGATTAACGCAGATTTTTTGATTAACTATTTTAAAAATCCGCGCGAATTTACTCGATCCGTGTTCTATTTTTGCCTTTACTGAAAACAGAATGAGAACAGAACTTTTGAGATGTCATTCCCGCATGTTTTTAGCGGGAATCCACACTTGCAGGC
>CAYWSS010000788.1:0-2814 GCA_964460505.1 uncultured Caldilineaceae bacterium
AAAGCGTGCGGGAATGACATCTCAAAGTTCCGTTCTCATTCTGTTTTCAGTATTGATACATCCACAAAATTTTAAGTTACGTTAAGTTACCTTGAATAAACATAAAAGGGGTAAGTCATCTGTGTTACCCCTTTTATGCGTTGTTACTAAACATAAGTAGCGTTGTGATGTGTTTCAAACCGTGATATACTTTTTATTAGTTCCTTTATTGCACTTTGACAAAATGAGTTTTGCAATAGGCCACACAAGAGAGTAAAATGTTAATACTCAACCTCAGGAGGTATACCCATGGCCAATATTCTCTACGCAGAAGATGACCGCGATTGCCGTGAGCTTTTTGCCTTTGCCTTGAGGCAAAACGAGCATCGAGTTCACGAAGCCATTAATGGGGCACAGGCGGTGCAGATTGTCCGCGAAGAAGAAATAGACCTGGTGCTTCTGGATGCGCGCATGCCGATGGTAACCGGCTACGATGCGGCTCGTATTATTGCCAAAGAGCGGCCGGATGTGCCGGTGGTTTTTCTCAGCGCCAGAGGGATGCGTCGAGAAGTGAGCCTGGCGTACGATAGCGGTCAGATGGTGGTTGATTATCTCATTAAACCCATTTCCCCCCATCAATTAGTTGAAACGGTGGAAAATATTATTGAAAGTTGCAGCATCAGGGGAATGGATGCCGTGAGAGAAGAAAATATGGCCCGTGAGTTAGTCCCTGAATGGTAAGGATGGTACGGCCCCTTGAACGACATCCGTACAGCATTGGAACTTGCCCTTGGCCCCCTCCCCGATGACGATTTTGACGTTCTTTTTAAAGCCGTTGTTGTAAGCCAGCACAAAGCCGGCAGCATCATTTGTAAAGAAGGCGACGTAGAATACATCCTCTACATTATTCAAGAGGGTGACGTCGCCTTTACCAAGCAAATGGAAATTGATGAGCAGCTTTTGGGTGTTGTTGGACCGGGGGAGTTTTTTGGCGAGCTTGGCGTCATTGACCGCGCGCCGCGCGCGGCCACCGTCCATGCAGTATCGGACTGCACGCTCATTGAAATTCACGAAACCCTGTTTGACAAAATAATTAGCAGCAACCCCACCGCCGCCCGTTTCATTATGCGCGGCATCACCCGCAGCATTCGTGACACCGACCAAATTACCATTGCCCGGCTGCAACTGACCATTGATGAATTAGGCCGAAGCAACGAATCGCTGGCGAAGGCCCTGGAAGATTTGCGAGCAGCCCAGGCTGAACTGCTCCAACGCGAGCGTTTAAAGCGCGACCTTGAAATTGCCACCGCTGTTCACAAAAGCATTCTGCCTGTCTCCTTTCCGGAAATACCAAATTTTGAATTTGCCGCCATAGCCCGCCCCGCCCGCGAGGTTGGCGGCGATTTGTATGATGTTATTCCCATTGACAGCGACCAGGTTGGCCTTGTTATGGCCGATGTCTCCGGCAAAAGCGTGCAGGGGGCCATGTATATGGCCATTGTTAAAACGCTCTTTTTCAGCCAGGCCAATGCCTACCTGACCACCTCTGAAATTGCGCACCGGGTTCACGAATTGCTGATGAAAGTATCTACCGCAGAGATGTTTGTGACTGTTTTTTATGCCAACCTCAACCACAACACTCGAAAAATGTCTTACATTAGAGGTGGGCACGACCGGCCAATTTATTACCGGGCGGCCACAGGCCAAACAAAACTGCTGGATATTCCGGGTCGCTTTTTGGGCCTGCTCCCCAACTTAATTGTAGAAGAAGACAGCCTGACATTTGAACAGGGCGATGTTCTGGTTTGTTATAGCGATGGTGTAACCGACGCCGTTCGGCCCGAAGACAATGAAATGTACGGCCTGGAACGGCTGCACACTATGGTTGTCAGAGAAAGTCACCGCTCGGCTCAGGAGTTGGTTGACATTATTGTTGAAGACGTTGACAACTTTAGAAACGGCGCAGACCAGCCGGATGACTTGACCCTGCTGGTTACGAAAGCAGTTTAATGACTCTTTTGATTTTAAGGGGGTTGGCACCACATTACGTATTGCGTACTGCGTATTTCGTAGTATGATACGCAACACGCAATACGCAGTATCGCGCTTGTACCCCGCAAATCCCAAAACAAGCGGAACATAATGTTATGGAGATATTCACCGAATGACACAATGGGATCAAAAAACCCGAAAAACCCGCCGGCCGCGTCGCATAGAGGAAGCCAATTCTGCCGAGGTTGGATTTCCTGTGGCATGGATAATTATTGGCGCGCTGTCCGGCCTGCTGGTCATTGGCCTGGTGGGCCTGGGCGTGGTAAATATCTTAAGAAAACAAAATGTCGTCACGCCAACGCCGTCCGCCATTCCGGGCCTGGCTCCAACCCAATCCCTCGAAGAAACGCCGGTGCAGGGCAAAGGCCAGGCTACACCGACCATTCCCCCGGTAGTTACGCTTGAACCCACGGCCACGCCACCGCCAACGGTAACGCCCGTGCCCACCGTACCGGCAGCGCTTGCTCCCGATGTTTATGCCAAAATTATCGGCACCGGTGGGGCGGGGGTTAGTATGCGAGCCGGTCCCGGAACAAATAACGCCCGCTCAAATGTAGCCGCAGAAGGCAGCACCGTTCTCATTTTAGACGGCCCCAGAGCCGATGAGAATCAGGCCGAATACGTCTGGTGGTTTATTAAAGACGAAGACGGCAACGAAGGGTGGGCCGTACAAGATTTTCTTGAACCGACTCTGCCACCCGGTGAATAGCAATAAGTAATTATTACTTAGGAATGAGAATTAATTAACTTACCCATTTTCTTGTACTGCGTATTGCGCATTAG
>CAYWSS010000789.1:0-2792 GCA_964460505.1 uncultured Caldilineaceae bacterium
TCGGTCACGCCAGCGCGGAACTGACCCTCCGCACCGCGCCCCTCATCACGGACGCGCCGAAAGAGGTTGCTGCCCCCGCCGCTCCCCAAATGCCTTACTAAACAGCAAGCAATACCAAAAACGACCCGGCCAATCGCCGGGTCTTTTTTGGTTTACATCAATATTGGGGGTTCACTACGCCAGCGGCATATGCTCTGCCCCGGCCTGGGCGCCATTAAAATCGACCGGCCATTTTGTAGATTGGTTGTATCGGGCCCCGCGCAAATCCACATCTTCCAGTTCTGCTCTGGAAAAATCGGTTCCAAACAGATCGGCCCCCCGCAAATCGGCCCCGCGCAGGTTGGCCCTAAACAGATCGGCCTCTCTTAAGTTGGCGCCACGCAAATTGGCGCGGCTAAGGTTGGCCTCAAATAAATCTGCTTTGCGCAGGTCAATATTGCGCATGTTGGCCCGGCTGAGGTTGGTTTTACTCAAATTAGCCCTGCCCAAATCCTTGCCTTCCAATTCTCGGCCCATAGCGCCAAAGTTCACAATTTCCCAAACCAGTAACCACTTTTCTTCCATCCGGGTTTCCAGGCTAATCTTGGTGCCATTTAGATTAACGCCCCGCAAGTTGGCCCTGGTAAAATCGGTGCCGCTGAGATTGGCTCCGTGTAATGTAGCCTCTACCAGAACAGCCCCGGTTAAGTTGGCTCGGGTCAAATTTGCATCCTTTAAATTAGCGCCCCGCAAATCTGCCTTGTTTAGATTGGCATCGTTAAA
The DNA here is from genome assembly GCA_964460505.1 of uncultured Caldilineaceae bacterium. GTDB lineage: Bacteria > Chloroflexota > Anaerolineae > 4572-78 > J111 > J095. The sequence goes on from CAYWSS010000789.1 coordinate 763, forward strand.
ACGAGCCAGTTGCATCATAGCCCGACCACAGTCAGTCTTGCTCAGATCGGCATGATTAAAATTTGCGCGCCGAAAATTTGTCATTCGTAACTTGGCCTGGTGAAGATTAGCGCGAGTCAAATCGGCCCATTTGAGATTGGCCCCACTCAGGACAGCCTCCTGCAAATTAGCGCCGGTCAGGATTGCTCCGCTTAAATTAGCGCCTTGTAAATCAACCCCTTTGAGATTAGTTTGCAAGATTTCAGACGTGTCTTCAGAGGTAAAGCCAACCAAATTTGCGCCACTGAGATCTGTTCGGCACAGGTTAGCGTTTTCAAGATTGGCGCCGCTCAAATTGGCCCATGTCAGGTTGATACCGGTCAAATCTTCATTGCTCAAATCAATCTCGCACAGATCGGCATCGCTAAAATCCGGAGTTTCGCCATCGTCCTGAGCGGACTCGATAATATCCATAATCCGTTCGCGCGTTAGTTCTGACATCTCGCAGTTACCCTCCCGGCACGGCAGCCAAGTTCATTTTGCAGAAAAAAGACAAAAACACCGTAAAGTAATCTAGCACAATCATTGAGTACACGTCAATAGCTATTTCGTCATAATAAGGCTGTTGCAGACTGTATCCTGTTTCTAATAAACTTCTTACACTCCTCTATTACTAATCTAACAGTGGAAGCGTAATCTATACACAGAAATTCAAATCAGTTAACACTCTCTATTATCAAATGCAACCAATATATTGCAAATTTATGGAGGCAAAATAATGTACAGAAATCGACCTTTTGGGTTTCACTACAATTCCAGAAACCCCTGGCGTGACATTGAGCGATTGCAACGAGATATGAATCGTTTGTTCAGTGATCATAGCGATTTTGGGCGCTCCAGAGTCGCGCCGAATTTTCCGGCCATTAATGTTTGGGGAAATGAAAACGGCCTTGTTATTACTGCCGAACTCCCCGGCGTTGACCCCGAAGCTATCGAAATCTCCGTGGTCAACAAAACGTTAGCGCTAAGCGGCTCCCGTCCATCCGAGGAATTAGCTGACGGTGAAAGATACCATCGCCGGGAACGCCGCCACGGCAACTTTACCCGCACGTTTGAACTGCCCTTTGGGGTAGAGGCAGACCAGGTAGAAGCCACCTTTGAAAACGGTGTATTGCACGTTTCGCTGCCCAGAGCAGAAGCTGAAAAACCCAGAAAAATCTCCGTTAAGAGCATTTAATTACAGACCCAAACATGCAGGAGTTGTCACGATCCTGACGGCTCACCACCAAGAATAAAAATTGCCCTCACCCCCGTCGCTAACGCGACTCCCCCTTTCCCAATTTGGGAGAGGGGGGTGAGGGGTATTTACACAGGAGCACAATGATGGCTATTAAAAATAAAGAAATTGAAGTTCAAGATACCGAAAAAGAAGAAATGGATGTTGTTGAAGGTACAGAGCGCACCCGTCCCGGCAAAGTGTATATTCCACGGACAGACATTTACGAAACCGCCGATACGCTGGTAATTGTGGCCGATATGCCCGGCGTGGCTGAAAATTCTGTGGGTATCACCCTGGAAAAGAATATTCTTAGACTCAAGGGTACCGTAGAATTTGAGCACCCCGAAAACCACAGCCTGACCTACGCCGAATATAGCGTTGGCAATTACGAACGCAGCTTCACTATCTCTAACGAAATTGACCAGGATAACATTGAAGCCACCATTAATAACGGTGTACTCAAGGTTTACCTGCCCAAAGCCGGCCCGGCCAAAAGCAGAAAAATCTCTGTGAAATCAGCTTAACGCAAATCCTTACATAATTTACCAGAACCCACCAGAACTTGCACCCACACTTACCATAAACAGAACAACACGCAATATTCCCTCCTTCTCTCTGTTGAAAAGGCCCTACCAATGTGAGGGCCTTTTCTTTTTGCCCATAATACAAGTTACTTGAGACGATTGCCTGCATAGTGTCAAGAACCAATAGAGGAGCATTATACTGAAATTAGTTTCAAAACGGAACTTTTTGACACCCGTCATTCCCGCAC
>CAYWSS010000790.1:0-2785 GCA_964460505.1 uncultured Caldilineaceae bacterium
AATACGCTAAATATCCTGATACATGCACTGAACCGCCAGGGAATAACATCGCTCCTGTGAGATGAAGCGCTCAAGGTTTTGGAGGAACAGCAGGGCAGGCTGGCCTCTCTCCCTTTCCTGGTAGATACGGTTCTTCTGCTGCGATACGTAGAAGTGGATAGCGCCATTCAACGGGTCATAGCTGTGATGAAAATGCGCGGCAGCATGCATCAAAAAGAAATCCGCAGCTTTAAGATAAGGCCGGGCGGCCTGGAAATCGGAAATCCCTTTTCGGGCAGAGAGGGCATTTTATCCGGTACCACAACCCGCATTTCTTGATTCAGCGAATTGGAAAGGTGATTAGCTCCGGGATTTAGCCCCGGGGCTTTTTTTGTGCTTGTTCGGGATTGCGTATAAGCTTGTGTATTGCCGCCACGGGTGGTACAATTTGCAACGGTTTTTGATTTTGGGGCGATACCAGCTTTTAAAGTAACTACTCTCAGGCATAAATATTTGTAGCTGCTATAGTAGCGCCCTTTTGCCGTTCTTGCCCCCCTCAGTCCCCCCCGATTCGGGGGGGGAAGTAAAATCCTCCCCCCTCAGGAGGGGGGAGCTAGAGGGGGATGAGTTACCTTTTAAATTTTTTTCTTACATCCCTCACACAGATTTATTATTAAGATTTATTATGCTTCCAACAGGCATAAACGTGAATTTGTCGATAGAATAGAAGCTGAAGTAAATTCAATACAAATAACATTGTCAAAATTAATTGGAGAAAAAATGCGCGTTTTAATCACAGGTGGTGCAGGTTTTTTGGGTTCACATCTTACTGACCGGTTTCTGGCAGAGGGTCACAGTGTTATTGCCATGGATAATTTGATTACCGGCAAAACAGCCAATATTGAACATCTGGCCGGGCATGACCGTTTTCAATTTATTAAGCACGATGTAACCAACTACATTTACGTTGAAGGGCCCTTGGACGCCGTGTTGCACTTTGCATCGCCGGCCAGCCCTATTGATTACCTTGAATTCCCGATTCCCACATTAAAAGTAGGGGCGTTGGGTACGCACAAAGCCCTTGGGTTGGCCAAAGCCAAAAACGCCCGCTTTCTGCTGGCATCAACCTCAGAAGTGTACGGCGACCCGCTGGTTCATCCTCAAACCGAGGATTACTGGGGCAACGTAAACCCCATTGGCCCGCGTGGTGTGTACGATGAAGCCAAGCGCTTTGCCGAGGCCATAGCCATGGCTTACCATCGCTATCACGGCCTTGATACCCGCATTGTTCGCATCTTCAATACCTACGGCCCCCGCATGCGGCAGAACGATGGCCGGGTGGTGCCAAACTTTATTGCCCAGGCCTTACGGGGCGAACCGCTCACTGTTTATGGCGATGGCAGCCGCACCCGCGCCTTTTGTTTTGTCTCAGACCTGGTAGATGGTATCTACCGGCTGCTCCTTTCCGATGAAGCCGAACCGGTAAATATTGGAAACCCCAAGGAGATGTCCATTTTGGATTTCGCCAAAAAAGTTATCGAATTGACCGGCAGCGATTCCAAGATTACCTTTATTGAGCCAACCGACATGCGCATAAAGGATGACCCCAAAGTGCGCCAACCCGATATCACCAAAGCCAGAAATATTTTAGGCTGGAAGCCGAAAGTTCCGCTGGATGCCGGCCTGCAAAAAACAATCGAATATTTCAGGCCGCGTGTTTAGTTAAAATGTTGGCCACCGGATATTCTGCCGTAGCCCGTAAGTTTCTGTCGCTTACGATTCCTTCAATCTCACACAAATTAAAATTGGGCACTCCAATTTTAATCGGTGTGTTATTTGTGGCTGGCATTCTTTTGGCGTGGCTGCCTCTAAAAATGGCAATGGTAGCGGTAAGCGGCCTGATATTTGGTGCGCTGGCGCTTCTCCGCCCCACGCTAATTCTGTATGTGCTGATTCCTGTGATACCCTTCAGCAGCATGTTAGCCGTGCCGGTGGGGGGGGCTAATGCCGGCGCAATGGAACTGCTGCTGCTGCTGGCAGTGGCTATTTGGCTGTTTAAAATTCTGGTCAGCCAATCGGTAACCGGCCGGCCGGCAAAAATTTACACAGGCCCGCTGTTGTGGCCGTTTCTTGTTTTTCTGGGTGGAATTGGATTAACCTGGGCGGGGACTTTCTCCATCAGAGCCAGTCTGGTTGAAACCATCAAATGGGCCGAGATGTTTATTCTGTACCTGTTTGTTTACAACCTGCTTGCCCCCAAACAAATCAAGTGGGCAGTGGCATTTATTTTGTTAACCGGTGTCACTCAAGCGGTGTTGGGGTTGTACCAATTTATCTTTAAAGTTGGGCCGGAAGGATTTCTCCTTTTTGGAGGACAATTTCTGCGGGCGTACGGTACGTTTGCCCAGCCAAATCCGTATGCGGGCTATTTGGGATTAGTGTTGCCGCTGGCCCTGTCACTGACAATCTGGGCCTTTGAGGCAAGCCCCAAAGCTGCCGGCGTAGTTTGGACAACATCTGCCCCTGCCCACTGGAATAAAATCCTGAAGGCCGTGTATTTTGTTTTTAGAGTGATTATGTTAAGCTTGCCGCCGGCAATTATGCTGGCCGCACTGTTTGCCAGCCAGTCGCGGGGGGCCTGGTTGGGATTTGCCGTTGCCGCTGTGGTTACAATTGTCGTTCGCAGCCGCAAAGCCGCAATATTACTGGCCGTGACGGTGTTGGTGCTGGCTCTGGCGGGGTTGGGAGGGGCATTTTACTAGAGCAGCTTCGCCACACTCTTCCGTACTCGTTCTGTGCGCATTGG
>CAYWSS010000791.1:0-2782 GCA_964460505.1 uncultured Caldilineaceae bacterium
GTAAACCCGGTGCTGTGGCCGGTCTCCGACCGAGCCACCTGAGCGGGCGCGGTCAGGAGACCGACCCGAGCGCGATTTTGACGGGTTCACTGAATTTGTACCTCTAAACGGTTGAATCAAAAAACCGTCAACGTGGGATGGTTGACGGTCTCAGGACGATGGCTGCCCTATCTGTGCTGATGGGTGGACTTGAACCACCGGCCTCGAAATTATGAGTTTCGCGCTCTAACCGGCTGAGCTACATCAGCAAACGTATGCCCACATTTTAGTCAAAAGCCGGTGTGTGTCAAATTACTAAAGTGGGTTATGCGGAGAATCGTTTCCAAAAAATAGTTGGATCCAGGCTTCCAGAGGCGACGTGGCTGTGGCGGGCGTTGCCCGTTGGGCGCCGGCTTTGCCAATGGGGTGCTGGGCTTCGGGCGTGGCCAAAACGACAACCACAGTTTCTCCGGGTTTGGCCCACTTCAATTCTTTCCGGGCAACCTCTTCTACGTACAGATCGCTGGCGGCGTAGGTGCGTTGCGCCAACAGCCTTGACTGGTATCGCTGTGCGGCCTCTACCTGTTGACTCAATTGTTTGGCTTCCCTCTGAATTCTGTAATTGGCTGCGGCCTTTCGCCCAAAATCCACCACCAAAAAAATTGAGATGGTGAGCGCGATAATGGCTACAAATTGAGCGATGGGTGTTTTAACGTTGCTTTGTTTTCTTTTCACCGGTAGCCTCAATTACTCAATTGGGTGAGGTTATTTTGGCGCAGTTGCGGGAGAAGCGGTAAATTAAAGTGGGTAAATGAAAGTGTGATCATCTTACAACGAACTCAATAATATGTCAATTTTTTATGTAAATACAACGCATTTATTGAGCTTGCAGCCCCTGCGCCAACACTTCGTAATGGTCAACGGTGCCGGAGGGAATGATTAGATCAATTTGAAATGGGGTGGTTGCGCCGGCCCGCAGCACGTTTACGGCCAGGTCTGCTTGCCGCTGGGCCAGCACCCTGTTCTCTTCATCAAAAACCACCGCCACCAGTCTAATGGATTCCGCATCGGCCTGGCCATAATTTCGCAACTGGGCGCTGATGTTGTAGGTAAATGCCCCCTCCGGCGAACCGCGCAAATCGAACGTTTCCAAATCGAAATAATAGCGGCTTTGCTCCGAAAGCAGCGGTACCCCAGATACGGGAATTACCTGATATTGGGCAAATTCCCGGGGGGGTGTCTTAAACAAAATGGAGAACGGCACGGATTGTTTGGGGGGAATCACGTCGAGTTGGGTGTATGTGGCTTCCCGCGAAAGCAGGACCCCGTTGGCATCAAGGAGAGAGGCTTCGATAACAACTTCAGTGAGTGGGGTATCCCCGGGATTGCTGACACGGCCCAGACACCACAATGTCCCCTGCCGTGTCTCCTGAAAATTGATGGTGGTGACGTCGAGCGGCAGGGGCGTGGGGGTGGGCGAGGGCGGAGCCTCCGGGTCTTCATCGGGGGGAGGGATAATAAGCGTTTGACCTATCTGTAGAAATCGTGGGTCTACAATACCGTTGGCTTCCTGAATAGCTTCGGTAGAGATGTTAAACCGGATGGCTATCTTTAGCAGCGTGTCGCCGGATTGAATGGTGTAGATGGTGGGCGTGGGCGTTAGGGTGGGCGTAGGGCTGGCAATTGGCGTTGCCGGCCGCGGGGTTGAGGTGGGGTGGGGGGTGGCGGTTGGTTGTGCCTGCTCCGTAATGGGAGTAGGTGCGGGCGTTATTGATGATAATTTCGGGGTGGGGGTAATCATCCGTCCGCAGCCGGTCAGCAATAGGGCAGCCAACAGGCAGCTTGCCGGGATTGTCACTAAAAATACGTGTTTCTTTTTCATAAGGCGGCATTGTACCACGAGATAGAGTAACATGAGAAAATGGTGGCGTTGTTGCGATGCAAAAGCCCCGTCGAATTCTATAAATCCCCCTTTAGTAGTATTGAGTTCCTGCCGATAAAATTATAAGATAGAGTTGTAACTCAGGTGCTGTTACAATGTCTTGACACGCATGAGGTTGTTTATTGCCCAAATTTAAATACTCAGTAGATCCAAATTGTACCTTCGGCAAACTGTTAGTTTGTTCGGGTCAAACTAACAGTTTGACCTGCAACCCAAGCAAAAATTGGATCTACTGATGTTAGCTAGACCAACAATCTTGATGTTTGGTGGGGGAGAAGAGGGGTTTATGTTTCGGTTTGTTTGAGGTGCCATAGCGGCATAGAAAGCGACTTGACCGGTGAAACAACGCTCCACTCTTTTCATTGATATACTGGCCTACATTTCAATCTATCCGCTGCTGCTGGTTTTTTTGATTGCCGGTGGATTAGCCTGTTCGTTTGCCTTTAACCTTAGCAACCGGATAACCAACAACGCCCCTCCTGTTGAAGTGGCGCGTGTCAAACGCCTGGCCGCCCTGCCCACCGTCAAATCCCCGGAGGCTTCATCTCCGGCAAAAGATGAGGCAGTTACCTCTGAAAATACGCCCCCGGCGCAGGCAGAAGCGCTGCCTGCCCCATCAGCGTCATCCCCGGTAGAATTTACCAATCCATCTCAGGAAACCGGCCAACCCTCCGAAGACATAGGTTCAAGCCCGTTGCCGGAAAATCCTGAGCGCGAACCCGCCCCGGTGGTGGAGTCTCCTCCCGACCCGGCTCAAGTAACTGAAAATGACAATTCGGTTGAAGCGATAGCAGCGGCGCCATCGCCAACGGTTACACCATTTCCCACCCTGGACCTGAGTTTTTATGAAGGAAAACCGTA
>CAYWSS010000792.1:0-2777 GCA_964460505.1 uncultured Caldilineaceae bacterium
TCCGTCCCGATTGCCCTCAAGTTACCCTGATTATAAACTTGATGCGTATGGGGTTAGGGGCTGGGAGTCAGGTAAAGCAGTTTTCCCTAATTCCAAACTCCCGGCCCCGGCCCCTGATTTTAAGATGTTAAAACCACCTGGATGGCCTGCTCCGGGGTTTGATCGAGCAGTTGATATGCTTGTGCAGCCTGGCTGATATGAAAGCGGTGGGTTATTAAGTGAGCCGGCCGGATTTTTTGTAGCAGTCGCCACGCCAGTTGAATTCGACGGGATTTTGTCCAGCGCCCCCGCAGTTTTGGGGCAATGGTGCTGACCTGGCTGCTGATCAGCCGAATTCGGTGGCGGTGAAACTTGCTTCCCAGATCCAGGTTAGTTTTTTTGGTGCCGTACCATGAACCAACCACAATCCTGCCATCGTATCCGGCCACAGAAATAGCCTGATCCAGCGCCGCCGGATTGCCGGACATCTCAAAAATCAGGTCGGCTCCGTCACAATGTTCCTGAAAATAATCGTCCGGTTGAGAGAAGGGGGCCAGGCTTAAATTTGCGCCCAGAGTCTGTGCCGCCGCACGCCGGTTATCAAATGAGTCGACCGCCACCAGCTTTTCCAGCGGAAACCGGGCCAGCAGGGCCGTTGTTAACAGGCCAATGACGCCCTGTCCAAAAACAACCACCTGCTCCCCGATGAGCGGGTTTCCATCCATAACTAAATTAATGGCAGTTTCCATATTGGGTAAGAAAACAGCGTCTTCCGGGGATAACGCATCAGGCAGTGGCAGCACATTGTTTGGCGTGGTAACAAAATGGCTTTCGTGGGGATGAAAGGCAAATACGAGTTGATCCTGCCACCGGGGCGACACGGCATCTCCAATTTTAATTACCTGCCCAACCAGGGCATAGCCGTATTTAAACGGAAATTCAAACGTGCCGCCAAGGTCGCTAATCGTTTCGTCCAGAACCAAATCCTGCGAAACCTGCCCGCGATAGATCAGCATTTCTGTGCCGGAACTGATGGCCGATACAACAGATTGCACCAAAATCTGTTCCGGCCCGGGAGGTAAAACCGTCTCCTGCTTGACAGTGATACATTGAGGTGCATCAAAATAGACAGCGTGTCGCTTTACTGTTTTCCCCAAACCGGATCACCTCGGATGATGAGACTATTACCCAAAACGTGGTGCTGAATATTTTTTAGGCGTGGGATGTTATTTGGGCCTGACAACTCCAGGTGATTGACCGCGTTTAAACCGCCAACAAACATCGGGGCCACGGTCAACACAAATTGGTCAGCCAGTTGGTCTCTGATAAAGCTGCTGATAATTTGGCTGCCACCCTCAACCATCAGGCGGCGCACACCGGATTCAGCGAGCAAAGTTAACATTTCCGGGAGGATAATTTTCCGGTTACGATCCGTATTCAAGCGAAATACCCGTGCGCCAAGATCCTCCAGTTTGGCCTGGCGGTCTCTACCGGCTTCCTGACTGGTCATAATCCACAACGGTTGCAATTTGTTTTGCAGGAGACGGGCGTTTAAAGGGCAGCGGAGTTGGCCATCGGCAATGATGGGCTGTGGATTTTTGCCGTCTGCCAGCCTGACCGTCAGTTGGGGGTCATCGGCCAATACGGTGCCAATGCCCACAAAAATGGCATCGTGCGCGGCCCGCAATTGATGTGTTAACCGGTGAGATTGGGAATTGCTGAGATGCAGCCGGCGCCCGGGTTGAGCCGCAATGCTCCCATCCAATGATTGTGCATAGGTAAGGGTAACAAAGGGACGGCCTCGGCTCTCCTGAAGTTTGGCCACGCGAGAAAAACAGGCTGTAACCTGCTCCATCACCTTAAAGTCAGCCGGGCCGGCCGGAGGGTGAGGGGGGCCAAAGTGATGCAGTCGCTCAACTTTTGTTCGAAAATACTTTTCATTTTCGTCCGTAATTTTCCCATATAACGGTACGCGAGCGGTAACCACTATCCCCATTTTTTGCAGCCCAGCCAGCTTTTTGGGATTGTTGGTGAGCAGTTGCAGAGAGCTAATTTCCAAATCTTTCAGAATTAGGGCAGCCACGGAATAATCCCGCTGGTCGGCCTGGTGCCCCAACAATAAATTGGCCTCGACGGTATCATACCCTTGATCCTGAAGGTTATAGGCTCGCAACTTGTCAAGTAATCCAATCCCTCTGCCTTCCTGCCTTAAATAGATAATTACTCCAAAACCGGCCTTCGCCACCCGCTGCATTGCGCCCCGAAGCTGTTCCCCACAGTCGCAACGGGTAGAGCCTAAAACATCCCCGGTGTAACACTCGGAGTGAACCCGAACCAGCACATCCTCCTGCCCTGCCACATTGCCCATAACCAGAGCCAGATGCTCAACACTGTCTTGATTGTTGGTGTAGAGACACAGCCAAAATTCGCCAACATCTGTTGGGATGCGGGCCGATTCCATCTTTTTTATTTTCAGGTTGTCGCTAATTTTTTCAAACAAAATTCATCCACACAATCGGGTGCCCTGGCGGCGTACTTGTTCACCCCCCTCCAATCTCGACCATTAGAGAGTGCGATCGCCCTCACGAGGGGGGAGAGTTTTTGAACTTCCCCCCGTAAACGGGGGGGGCGGGACTGAACGGTTACTCGAAATTTTCTACTACCCGAAATGGGAAGGTTTGGAAAGGAAGCAAACTGCTGACATAATACCAGCCTCTTTTTATTATAGCGTAACTACCCCCCTCTAGCTCCCCCTTTCTGAGGGGGAGGATTTCACTTCGCCCCGATTCGGGGGGCTG
>CAYWSS010000793.1:0-2765 GCA_964460505.1 uncultured Caldilineaceae bacterium
ACAGGCTAAAAAATAAAGCATTGTCCCGGAGCGGGATAAAAACCAGCCCAAAACCATTCACCATTCACCCTTTACAATTTTTTGGATGAACAGGCAAAAATTCAGCTTTTTACCCATTTGTTGCCCACTTTATTAGCTTGATGCGTATGGTAGGGCTGCCCCCCCATTGCAAATTTTGCGAAAATGCTGGATTTGGCTATGATGCAAGAGCGTAGACAGTGATGTCAAGAGTAGGCAATTTCAAAAATGCTAAAGTTTTGGTCTAAAATACCACTGACAGTGGACTTGAATATTTTTTCTCCGCAGCGCCCACTGCACCTTTTTTTGTTAATCTACCGGTGGGCCAGTTTGCTGCTGGCTATGTGGCTGTTTCTGGTTTCAGAAGATGTATTTGGGATTTCTCCGGCAGAATTGATAGCCATTTCTCTGGGCAGCACTTTAATTGTTACCATTCTGCACATCCCATTCGATCTAAAGCTGTTTGAATCGCCCGTTTTTCTGGCGGTTGACATCCTGCTGTCCGTGCTTCTGCTCGCCTTTAGCGGCGCTTCCAGAAGCCCATATACCTTATACGCCCTTAGCCCCTTATTAACCGGGGCTTTATTTTTTCAGGGGCGCGGCGCGTTATTGGCCCTGGTCTCCTTTTCGCTGGTTTATCCCTTTACCTTGTTTGTTGCCGGCTTCTTTTTCCCTTTAATTACTATTGAACCGGGGCCGCTGCTTACCCAGTTAGCCCAGGCCTGGCTGGTAACATTTCTGTTTGCCAGCCTGTCGATTATCCTCAATCAATTGCGGCAAGCGCACCGGTCACTAACCGAAGCGCACGAGAATTTAACCCGCCAAAACCGTGAACTGGGGGACACGTATCACCAACTGGAAGTGATTCACGAACTTACCTTGTTTCTGCACGCCCCCAACAGGCAATCGGTTCAGCAGCAATTGCTTAAAGCCGTCACCAAAGAATTTGAGTTTCCCCGGGCCGTCGTGGGGCTGGTTAACTCCAGCCGCAACCGGGTGGACCGTTGGCAGGTTTACCCTCAATTTAATAATCAGCCCCCGGAAACATCCTCACTGTCTTTGGCGGAACTGAATAATCCAATTGTGCAATCGGCGTTGCAACAACAGGTGGTGTGGGTAGCGGAAAATGAGAAACTTGAGGCCGATGAAACCTTGAATTTTTGGTTGGGCAACAGTAGCTGGCTTATTTTGCCCATGGTCTGGCAGTTGCAAACAGTAGGCGTTTTGTTGATGAGCGTTGAGCGGGTGGGAGAGGTTGACACCACCGACGAGCGCTGGCCAATTTTAACCTCGCTGGTTAGCCAGGCGGCGGTGGCGCTGGGAACCATTGATAGAACACGCCGGCTGGCCGTTGAAGAAGAACGCAACCGCATTGCCCGCGATATTCACGATACCGTAGCGCAATCGCTGTTTGGCATTGTTTTTACGCTGGATGCCTGCACCAAATTGTTACCGGCTCATGTTGATGCCGTCATTCAGGAACTGGTTGAATTGCGTAACGTGGCCGATAAAGTGCGCCAGCAAGTCCGCCGCTCTGTGCTGGATTTGTGGCCCTCGGTGCTTACCCGCGAGCAGTTTAAACTAGACCTGGATAAGTATGTAAAGCAATGCACTCTGTCTTCTGAAAATTTTGCTGTGGATTACAGCATTGACGGCAATTTTGATGAATTGTCGCCGGCCCTGCGGCGCAGCCTGTACCGGGTGTGCCAGGAAGCGTTGTCTAACGCGGCCAAACATGCCGGGGTTTATGCCGCTCGCGTCTATTTGTATGTTGAACCGGAAGAGATCTATTTAAGTATCAGAGACAAAGGAACGGGCTTTGACCCCAAACCGGCTTTGGCTCGTGAGCGTAACCGGGAGAGGTTTGGCTTAAAAGGGATGCAGGAGCGCATAAAATCTCTGGGGGGCACATGCGATATTCTTAGCCAGGTGGGGCACGGAACGCAGATACTGGTTCGGGTGCCAACCCACAGAAGCAATGGTCATGGCCACTAAACCTGTCAGGATTTTAATTGTTGATGACCACGCCGTGGTTCGCCGGGGTTTAATGATGGTGCTCCGCCTGGAACCCGATTTTGAAGTGGTGGGTGAAGCCGAAAACGGGGTGATAGCCTTACAGATGGCACAGCAATTGCAGCCGGATTTGGTGCTGCTGGATTTTGCCATGCCCGAAATGGACGGCGCGGAAACAGCCAAAAATCTGCAAGAGATTATGCCGGCGGTAAAGGTGTTGGTGCTCAGCGGCGTTGAGGTGGATGACCGCGTGCTGGACCTGCTGGCTTCCGGCGTGGATGGCTACGTGATTAAAGATATTGAACCGGATGAATTGGCGCAGGCCATTCGTACCGTGGCTCAGGGCGAGGCCTACCTGCACCCCACGTTGGCCCGGCGGGTACTGAACAGAATGACGGCTAAACAGTCCCCCCCCGCGGCGTCGCAGGTTCGGCTTACCCCCAGAGAACAGGAAGTGCTGCGCTGGATGGCCACCGCCAATACCTACCGGCAAATCGCCGCGCAGCTTTACGTTAGTGAAGAGACCATTCGCAGCCACGCCAAACGCATTTTAAGCAAGTTGCAGCAACCCAACCGGGCGCAAGCGGTACTGGCCGCTGTGCGTATGGGGTTGCTGCAATTACCCAAATAAATTCCCTCTATTCGTAACTACTTACCCCCCTCTAATTCCCCCCCCGAATCGGGGGGGATTGAGGGGGGGGGAAAAACGGCAAAAGGCCGCTACTATAGCGGCT
>CAYWSS010000794.1:0-2763 GCA_964460505.1 uncultured Caldilineaceae bacterium
CGGGCATAACGAACCATCACCAAAAAGTTCCGTTCTCATTCTGTTTTCAGTATAAGATAGAATATTTCCAACTTGGCAACGGTTGGTGTATGCTAATAAAGTGTACGGGTTCAGTAAACCCGGTGCTGTGGCCGGTCTCTGACCGAGCCACCTAAGCGGGCGCGGTCAAGAGACCGGCCCGAGCGCGATTTTGACGGGTTCACTGAATTTGTACAATAAAGTAGCATGTGGTTGCCGGAAGCCATCTTTTCGCCATTTAAAATTTCCGGTTTACCAGGCATTTTCTGAGAGGCAGGGTACTCATATGACCAAGCTTACTAGAGAACAGGTTGAGTTATTTGTTAAGACTAACCGTGAGCGGGGAAAAATGCCGGACCTCTTTGGGTTGAACCTGAGTGGGATTGACCTGAGTGGAATTAATCTGGGGGGCGCAGATTTGGGGGCAACCAATCTCAACGGTTCCAATTTAAGTGGAACAATTCTGGTTGGGGCTAAAGTGGATGAAAAAACCCAAATTGATGACAAGTGGCGGCGGGTTTGGGAAATTGTCAACCAGGGCGCAGAAGACCGCGATTTGATGGGCATAGATTTGAGCGGAGCCGTGTTGATTGGGGCACACCTCAACCGGGCCGATTTGCGGGGGGCCAACCTGAGCGGAGCCAATCTTGAAATGGCTATTTTGCACAAGGCCAACCTGGAACTGGCCGATCTGCGGGGCGCAAACCTGAGTATGGCTGTTCTGATTGGCGCCGACCTGAGCATGGCCGATTTGCGGGGGGCCAATCTGCGTTGGGCCAATCTGGAACAGGCCATTTTAACCGAAACTGTGATGGACGGCGTAAACTTGCGCCGGGCCGATTTAAAAGGCACAAACCTTGAGTTGGCAAACCTGGGGCGGGTGACTGTTCGGCGGGCTAAATACGACAGTGCCACGCTTTGGCCGGAAAACTTTAATCCCGAAGCGGCAGGGGCGCTAACTGAAGGATAACCGGGCCTATTGATCGATCAACAACCGGCTGGGTACCGCTGCCGGCGCAACGCCGCTCATGTCTGCCGCGGCGGGATCGGTGAGCGACTCAAGAAAGGTCACAAGTTGCCCCACTTGTTTGTCTGTAAGAGTCTGCGGTGCGCCCAGCAGCGGATCGATATTTTGCAGCATGGCATTAATGGCGGCCTCATCGCGTTGAAAAGCTGCCTGTAAATCCGGCCTTAGTTGCGAGGTATCGTAATTACGCAACGCCAGTTTCGGGTTTAAATGATGCCGTACAACGGCTTCCAGCAAATTGTATGCGCCGGCGTGCGTCCACGGGCCACTGAGAGACACGTTTCTTAAGGGAGGCGTGCGGAAAGCAAACATATCCTCCTCCAGGCTGGTTTCGCCGGCCCGGCCAAAATCCTGCGGTGCCGCATCACCTTTTCCCGGCCCAACCTGAGGGGCGCAGATATTATGCGGCAACTGGTCGGTAAACAGATTTCCGGCGTGACAGTTTGAGCAGTTTGCCTTGCCAAAGAAGAGCAGCGCCCCCGCCTTTGCATCTGGTGACAGCGCAGCAGTTTCCCCGGCCAAAAATCTATCCCACGGACTGTTGGTAAACGTAAACGCATCAATTTCAAAGGCGGCGATGGCATTGGCCGCATGCTGAAACCCAAGCGCTTCCGGCGTAACATCGGGATAGGCAGCGGTAAACAATTGCGCGTATTCCGGGTTGGCCCTTAGCCGTTCCATCAGCGTGGACCAGATTGCAGCCAGGTCTTTGTCCGGGACGGCAGCAACCTCATTCGGTTGGCCGAACACATCCAGATCTCCGGCAGAACCGCGCATCTCATCCCGCGAAGTAACCGGAAACATGGCCTGTGCGGCCAACACATTTTCCACCCCGCCCGGCAACCTGGCTCCCGCCGGGGTTATAAATCCATCCGCTGCATTGCCCGAAACCCGATTATCCCAAAACATCGTGTGCCATTCTTCCGCCCCTCTGTTAAAAACATCCGGCGCGTTACGGGGAATAAACGAGCGTCCGGCTCCCAAAGCCCGGTGAGCGCCGGTGCTGCTGCCTCCCACGCCAATAGACACCGGCAGCGCGTCGCCGGTGCCTTCTGAAGGCAGGTGGCATGTGGCGCACGCAATGTCGCGGTTGCCGCTCAATTCCTTGTCAAAATAAAGGGCGCGGCCCAACTCAACCTTGGCCGGGTCAGGTTTCTGGCCGGCTTGCAGCGGCGATAACCCCAGTTGTTGGGTTAACTGTTGCAGCCTCGTTTCGATGTCATTCAGCCGCTGCCCGCGTTCGCCGTAGTTGGTGGCGGCAGTGGTAACATCAACAATGTCAACCAGGCTGTCCCGGTTGCCGTCGGCCAGAAAATTACCGCTAAAAAAGTAATTCCCAAAAAATGCCAGGTCAAAAATATCGATCAGGTTGTTGCCGGTAACATCGCCGTGCAGCAGGGTGATCCCGGCCAGATTAATGGCGGTGCCGCCCGCAGGCGCCGTGCCGTTCACTTCGGCCCGCAGGTACCCCGGCGCGGAAATAGTTAAATGGTAGGGGGCGTGGTTAGCAACCATTACCTCGAATGTGCCGTCCGGGTTAGCCAAAATCTTTTGGCCGCCGGCAGGGGCAATGGTCACAATGTTAGCCTCATTGCTGGTTTGCAGGCTTACTTTGCCACGTATCAGCGCGGTTGCAGGGCCAGTTTGAAGGAGGGCCGTTTTGCCGTACAAATTCAGTGAACCCGTCAAAATCGCGCTCGGGCCGGTCTCTTGACCGC
>CAYWSS010000795.1:0-2763 GCA_964460505.1 uncultured Caldilineaceae bacterium
GCCAATACACTCTTACAGCCTGAGAGAGCGCGCCGACGCCGCACAAGTGAGAGCTGGAGAAGGGCGGCGGCCTGCCGCTGCAATACCTCTGAAAACTCGTATTTGGTTGCCAGTCGTTCGCCGGTGGCAATGGGAATGCGCGTTGAGCGGGCGACCTGGGCCATTGCCGCAGGGTTTTCCGGCGGCGTCGGTTCCTCGAACCAGAGCGGATCAAACGGCTCCACCCGCCGGGCCAGACGAATGGCGCCGGCGGGCGTCATTTGACCGTGTGTTCCCAGCAGTAAATCACAGCGATCACCAACCGCTTCCCGTACCCGCTTTACAAATGTTTCGGTGTGAGCCAGCATCTCTAACGACAGTTGCCGGGGATCGAACGCAGAATACGGCCCCACCGGGTCAAACTTGACCGCCGTGAAGCCCTGCTGCGCATAGTCGGCTGCCCGGTTTGCGGCCAAATCGGGGTCGTGGTACACATCAACGCTGTCAGCCGGTTCCGGGTAAAGGTAGGTGTAGGTACGCAGCCTGTCGTGCACCTGACCGCCCAGCAGGTCGTAAATCGGCCGGTTCAGCTCTTTGCCAATGATGTCCCAACAAGCCATTTCTATGGCGCTGAGAATGCCCAGCAACGACGTGTCCGGGCGCTGCGTATAGCCGCTGGAATAGATGATGCGCCACAGCCGCTCAATCCTGAAGGGGTCCGCGCCGATTACCTTCCGCGTAACCACATCTGCCATCATCTCTGCGACTATCTGTGGATGAAAGGGGATCGAGTAGGCTTCGCCAAAACCGGTCACGCCGCTATCGGTGGTCAGTTTGAGGAAGATAAAATACGGTCCGCCAAAATGAGGCGGCGGGTTTTCAACCACCAAGGTTTTGAAATCTTTAATTTTCATAAGCGTCTCCATTTATATTGTTGCGTCGCAACGCGCGTTTCGTTTTGCGGCGAAAATCTTGGGGGGAGTCTTTTTTTATGACGTTAGCGTTAACTTTGTGCTTACCGCCGTATCTTCTCTTATTTTGATAAATTGGTCAAGTGATATATGGGTTTATTAAGAAATGGTGCGTAAATAACTTACTCAATGGGTAATGGTAACGTATTGCGTATTACAGTATTACCCTGCAACATTTGCGTTGCGCTTGCGGCGAAAATCATTTATTCATTGTTAATTGTTAATTTGCGGTTTGCCGCGCTATGTATTACGTATACCGTAAAGGGCAAAATTGTGCGCAACACTTGCGCAGGCATGTAGCGCAGGTGTACGCAATACGCAGTACCATCGTTAACCGGTTAACTTATTTAATTGCCACGGGCCTGTAGCCAACCAGGTTTCAGGCGGACTATTCATAAATTGACCTCTACCCGGCTTGCGATGTACAATCTGCCCAGCCACGATTCCTCACATTTAAGATAATGGACAGGAGCGCAATGATGCCCGCAAACAGTTTTTTCAAGTTAATTTTGCAAAGTAGTTTGATCGCGTTTTTGTTTATGGGGGCGGGTTGTACCGCCCAGAATATTCCAGAGAGCGTAGACCAACAACTGAAAAAAACACCTTCGGTTGAGCTTGCAAGTACAGGTAAAGCCACGCTCAATGGCGACAATTTCCATCTGGCCTGGACTTATGATGCCGGTAAACCGATCAACGATTCGCCGTTTCGTGCGGGTGATGTGGTGGTTGCTGCCCCGGTACGGGGGCCTTTGCTGGCCTTGGATGCCAAAACCGGCAAGCTGCGCTGGCAGTTTGACTCTGGCAGCAGAATGTGGGAACGTTCGTATGCCACCGACGGTGAGCGGATTTTTGCTGGTGCGGAAGATGGACAATTTATAGCCCTGAATATTGAAACCGGCGAGGTGATGTGGCAGAAGACGTTTAACAGTAACGTGCAGGTTGCCCCGCAAGTAGTTGGTGATATTTTATACGTGCCAACTACCTTTGTGGGGCCGGGCTTGAAGGCTGACCCTCAGGGAAAGGCTAAATTGTTTGCTCTGAAGGTTACTGATGGCGAGGAAATCTGGTCTTTTGAAACAGACAATTACATTTTGCAGACCCCGTTTTTTCACAACAATCGATTGTATGTGGGAGGCAGTTATTTTGATCCTTCTGTAGAGGTGGATGAAGGTGGCCCGATGCGGATATATGCGCTGTTGGCACAGGATGGGACACCACAGTGGGTGTATCAAGCTGAAGACGGTTTCATAAAAGCGCTTTACGCCACGGATAACATTGTGTCGTTTATTGCCTACCAGGATTTTGTTAACGGTATCGATGCGAACAGCGGCGAGCTGCTTTGGCGCAAGGACACGGGTAACTGGGTACCCTCCCTTTCCGGAGCCGGAGATGCTGTATATTTTGGCTCTGCCAATACGGTGGTACATGCTCTGGATATGAACAGCGGGGAGTCAATTTGGCAGTACAACATTGGCGGAGATTCTTTTAATTACGGCTTGGGCGCGCCCGTGCGTGCGGGAGACACACTTTATGTCCTGTCTCAAAAAGGGGATGTTATTGCCCTGAATGCTGCCGATGGCGCGGAGGAATGGCAGGTAGCCACTGAGATTACCGGTTCCCGTGATGGGCTAACCGTTTCCGGCGATTGGTTGTACATTGGCGATGGGCAGGGACGTATCTACGGTTTTTCCAATTCGGGCGCCGGCTCGTAGGAAGTTGCATTAAGCCCAAAAAAGACAAAAACCGCACGGCTATGCAGCCGTGCGGTTTTTTTATCTGTTCTTTTACGTTATTTGGGCTGGCCTGCACACAC
>CAYWSS010000796.1:0-2759 GCA_964460505.1 uncultured Caldilineaceae bacterium
TTAACAGGCCATATGAAACTGTGTTGTCGCACTGAATGCCAGCGTTTGCGTTGACTGAACCGTCGAGAGGCAATTGGGCCCGCACGGTGAAGCTCTCGCCGTTGGCGGCCCGGGCCGCCGATTCATCAGGCTCAATGTTGCGGCAGTGGCGGTCGTAGCCGGAGAGTCCCTGTTTTTGCCGCTCCTGGCGCACCTCGGCCAGCCGGCCGGCAGTGCAGAAACAGCGGTAGGCGTGGCCGTTGTCAATTAGTTGTTGGCAATATTTTTGGTACAGGTTCAGCCGTTCGGTTTGGGTGTAGGGGCCGTAGCCGCCACCAATGTCGGGGCCTTCGTTCCACTCCAGGTTCAGGTAGCGCAAGCCGTTTAGCAGCCAGTCCAACGCTTCGGCGTTGTACCGTTTCTGGTCGGTATCTTCGATGCGCAGAATAAACTGCCCGTCGTGATGGCGGGCAAAGAGGTAGTTAAACAGCGCGGTTCGAGCGCCCCCCACGTGAAAATCTCCGGTGGGGCTGGGTGCGTATCGCACCCGTACAGGTTTGGATAAAGTTGTCATTTGTTACTTTCCTTTTTATTTATCAAAGTCGCAGGGTGGCAACAGGTAGCAAGTTACAGGCAACAGGGTATATGTTACAGGGTTTTTGCCTGGTTACTACCTGCGCCTTGCAACCTGCAACTTGCTACCTTCTATTGAAATTCAGTTTTGATGTGAGGCAAATTAAGGTACAAAAAAGGTATCACTAACGCTGCAGAATAGCGAAGGCCATTAAAAAGAAGTTGCGCTAGGGGAGGCGTAGCAACAAAAGATACCAGCCCCGGCGCAAACAGGCTCAAGAAATTAAATCCCGACCAGACTCCGATAACCCCCAGAAAGGCCAATCGCCCCCAGTTGTACTTTTTCCACAAGCCGTAGGTACTGCCGGCAAAGCCGAGCACAAAAATTATGTTTAGGGCAAAAATAAACCAGACCCGGCTCTGATTATTGTACTGGTTACTGTAAAGTTCCACCGTTTCACTGAGAATCAGTAAATTAGCGCCGGCCAAAATGGTCAGAACTAATCCCCACACTGCAAAAATTCTGATACCCCATTTTGGAGAAATAGAGAAATTCACGCGCAGCTCCGCTAAACCCGTTCAAAATCGAGGGTTTTCCGGCGCATCAGCACGCTTTGCACCAACCCCAACGCAATGAGAAATGCCAACAAAGAGCTGCCTCCGTAACTAACAAAGGGGAGCGGCGTTCCGGTTACGGGCAGCAGCCCCAGATTGACCCCCAAATTTACAAACGACTGAAAAAAGATAAGCGCCGCCACGCCAATGCAAATCAAGCGTCCAAATGGGTCGCCGGTTAAATCTGCGGCCCGTAAAATGCGCCAGATTAGCAAGATAATCAGGACAAACAGCAACAACGCGCCCATCATGCCCAGCTCTTCGCCAATGACCGAAAAGATAAAGTCGGTGTGCCGCACCCGCAAAAAGTGGAGCTGGTTTTGGGTACCAATGCTAAACCCTTTGCCCAGCAATCCCCCCGAACCAATGCTAATTAGAGCCTGCTGGATGTTAAAATAAGAGGGATCGGTCTGGTCGGGGTTGATAAACAGCAGCACCCGCTCGCGCTGGTACTCGGCCATGGTTAACCACACCACCGGGCTGGCCAACAGGGCAGCCAGGCCCAACAACCCCACGTGGAACAGATGCACCCCGCCCATTATTACCATAATCAGCCAGACCACCGCCACAATGATGGTGGTTCCAAGGTCTGGTTGAAGATAAATGAGCAGCAGCGGCGGCGCAATCAAAATTCCGGAAAAGAGCAGGTTTCGGAATTTGTTCATCTCGCCGTCACGGTCTGCCAGGATTTTGGCGGTGACGATGATCAGTACAATTTTGGCAATCTCGCTGGGCTGAACGGGGAAAAAGCGAAAATCGAGCCAACGCAGCGTGCCGGCGGTTAGCTCGGCCACTACAAACAGCGTGGCCAGAACCACCACTACCACCACATACAAAAATTTGTAGAGCGAGGCGTAGTAGCGGTAATCAAATGCAGCAACCATGACCATGAGCAGTACCCCTACCCCGGCGCGGGTCAGTTGAATCCACCACAAATCCCGTAAATCTTCCTGGTTTTGGTTGGCGCTAAAAATCATAATTACGCCGTATAAAATTAAAAGAGCGGCAATTCCAACAAGTACCCAGTCGAATTGCCGCCAAATTCTTCTATCCATATTTCTTTCAATAACTTACGACAAATCCATAATCAATCTGTGATTGTAGGTTTGAATGGAAATATCGTCAAATTATCAGCTAGCGTTGTCGAGCGTCCAGCAGGGGAACATGAGCCGTAAGCTGACTCCGGCTGTCGTTGCGGGTCAGTTCAATATCAATTCCGTCGCGGTCAATTTCAACATAGCGTGAAATGACCAGAATCAGCTCGTCTTTGAGCTGCTCCATTCTGCCGGGTGATAAATCCACCCGGTCATGGACCAGCACTAATTGTAAGCGATTCTTGGCAACGTTTCCGCTTTTTTCTGTCCGACCGAATAATCGATTAAATAGATTCATACCTGTTCCTCCCGGCTAAGAATTTGAGAGTGATGCGCTTACCTTCAGTGCGTGTCGTGTAACTTTATGGATTTGGGTAATAGAGTATCTTAATCAGAATTTCCCGCTTGGCGTGAATTTCCCGTTAGATGAAAAGTATCCTTTTAATTTTGGCTCTACAGGATTTCGCAGGATCAAAGTAAAGAATTTGCCACGAATTG
>CAYWSS010000797.1:0-2758 GCA_964460505.1 uncultured Caldilineaceae bacterium
AGCAGGAATGCCGAGACCGATCTCGTATGCCGTCTTCTGCTTGAAAAAAAATTTTCCTGACATTAACATCACGCTCGACGCGGTATTCATAGCGCACTTTGTGTGACTCGTGAGTGTTCGTCGACACGTCTGTCTGTACTGTGGCGACTACATAGCTGTGTGCCTATGTAGTTACTACTTACTAAGGTATTGTTACTTTTTTAGCCTGCCGGTACCGATTTTTACCTCAAAACCTTTCTTATAGTTACTTAACAATGAACAATGAACAAATGATTCTTGCCGCAAAGCGCAACGCAAATGTTGCAGGGTAATACTATAAGTAGGGTAAGTTGTTTTGGGCCGGATTTTCACCTTCCCATTTACCCGCAACCTGTGACTTGCTGCCTGCCGGCCACCGCTTGACCAGCTCTGCTACAGCGTCGGGCGAGTGTTTGGCGGTATCGACCACCAGGACTTGCTCCGGTGGGAGCCTTTCGGTCAAATGAGCGCGGGCAGCTTGAAAATCGTAATTGTGGCGCTCTTTTACAATGATGGATACTTTTTTTAGTACCTCATTTGCCGGCCACCCCCCGGCGCGGGCCATCTGCGCAATTTGAGCCACATTCTCTTTTGAGAATGCAGCCCCGATGTTGGCAATTTTGCTCAGTGATTCCACCAGATTGTCTTCCGCCTTAGCGGGGTCAATGCTGGTGGTGTCGAAGGTGTCGGCTCGTTTGAGCAGGCGTTGGAGGCGTGCCAGGTCCGGGGCATCCAGCACCACAAATTTAGCTTTGGGAAAGTAGCCGGCTGCGTATTTAACCTCGTCCAGCCCGCGCAACCCGTCAAAAATAAACAGGGAAGGCGCTCCGATTGATTTTACCGCCAATTGACTCAACGCGTGCGCCATTCCACCGGGATGCCTGGCCCGATAGCGGGCGGTGTATTCAAACCGTTTAAGCCGATCCGTAACCGGATGCGGCGGCTCCCCGGCAGCGGCCTGCACCGAGGCAATGATGATAGCGTCGGCAGTTTTGCGGCGGTTGGGCAGCAGGCTAAAATCAAATTCATTTTGCAGCAAATCCACCACCGTCGATTTTCCCACCCCGGTCAGCCCCACAATGATAATCAGTGAAAAATCCGTTAATGGCTGAAAGGCAGGGGGTAAAACATTCGCTTTAGAGACAAATGCTAAAGTATCGCTCAAATATTTCATAGCGCCCAATTCTACTCTTGAGTATGAGGCTTTGTCAATTGCTGTTTGCCCCGCCTCTTTATCCGTGCTACAATTTCACTTCAATTTTACCTGAATTTGTAACTCAGTGCTAAGTCAATTTTGTTTTGACGGGTAGTTAAGCCCCTTGTGGGCGTTGTTACAGCAGTAAAAAGGGCACAAGGCCCAATGCTACACTCGTCAATTAGAACTTGACTTAGCACTCAGCCATCCTTGCGAAGATTACAATTGGCCCTCCAAATTGAATGGATTTGCCAAATTGAAGGCCGCCTTTGCTCAAAGCTGTCTTATAACCTTTGCAAGGATTTACCTGGATTTGTGGACTCATTGAATGCAAACATTTGTCAAGATCACCCTCACCACATTAGTTGCCCTTGTTATTTTTACAATTGGAGCCGGCGCCGGATACATTGTTCGCGATTATCTTTTGGATGACCAGCCCACGGAAGAAGCCGAGCAGGATTTCTCGCTATACTGGGAGGTCTGGAATCGGGTAGAAGAGCAGTTTTACGGCGGTGTGCCGGGTAAAGCAAATACCACCTACGGAGCCATCAGAGGGTCGTTGTCAACGCTGGATGACCCCTACACCGTCTTCCTGGAACCGGACCCTGCGGCCAAAGAAAAAGCCCAACTGGAAGGTCAGTTTGGTGGAATTGGGGCCTATGTGCAGCGTACCGAAGAGGGCGAAATTGTGCTGGACCCTATGCGCGGCCAGGCCGCCGAACAAGCCGGTTTGCTGTCTGGTGACGTTCTGATTGGCGTTGACGGTACCGAACTTTTGCCGGAAATGTCCATTGATGATGTGGTAAACTTAATTCGGGGCGAGGTGGGCACGGAGGTAATGATTACTGTCAGACGAGAAGGTGAAGATAGCCCGGTTGACATTACCATTACCCGCGCCATCATCGAAACGCCCAGCGCTACCTGGCAGGTGCTGGAAGAGACGCCAAACATCGGTTACATCCAATTGACCTCGTTTACCGAACGCAGCAACGACGAGATGACCGACGCCTTTGCAGAACTGAGTGAGCAGGGGGCGGAAGCCTTTATTTTTGATTTGCGCGGTAACGGCGGCGGCCTGCTGGATGCCGCCGTAAATATTGCCAGCCAATTCTTGTCCGAGGGGGTGGTGGTTCGTGAGGATCGTCAAAACGAGGGCGAGCGGGCATACAATGTTCGCAGCGGTGGGAATGCCCTGGACCAACCCCTGGTGGTGCTGGTAGATGGCGGCACGGCCAGCGCCAGCGAGATTGTGGCCGGCGCGTTACAGGATTACGAGCGGGCGACGTTGATTGGCGAAAAAACCTTTGGCAAAGGCAGCGTTCAGTTAATTTACGAACTTTCTGACAGGTCTCGTTTGCATGTGACGGTGGCCAAATGGTTTACGCCCAACGGAAATGCCATCGACGGTACCGGTCTTGCGCCGGATGTTGAGGTACTCTTTACCGAAGAAGACCACTCCACCGGGCGAGACCCGCAACTGGAAAGAGCCATCGACTTTTTGCGAAACAAAGAGTACGCTGAATATCAAAAGTAGCAGGTGGCAGG
>CAYWSS010000798.1:0-2758 GCA_964460505.1 uncultured Caldilineaceae bacterium
TAATTCGTGGCAAATTCTTTACTTTGATCCTGCGAAATCCTGTAGAGCCACAAAAACTAATATCTACCAAGGGGGGAAACCAATGGGTTTAAAAACATTCCTGTGGCTCCTGCTGTTGGCATCTTTGTGGGGGCCCTCTTTTATATTTATCAAGGTTGCGGTAGAAGAAATTCCGCCGGTTACCCTGGCTGCCGGCCGGGTTGGTCTGGCTGCTGTCACCCTTTATCTGGTGCTGCGCCTGCAAAGGCGTAACCTGCCCCGGTTCGGCCCTATTTGGCGACACTTTGCGGTAGCCGGCTTTGTTGGTAATGCTTTGCCCTTTGTGCTTTTTAGCTGGGGAGAACAATATATTGACAGCGCGTTGGCCTCAATTTTAAATGGCACCACGCCCCTGTTCACCATTGTTTTGGCCCACATGTTTACCGAAGACGATCGGGTAACGCCCCCCAAACTGGCCGGTGTTTTCCTGGGATTTGGCGGATTGGCACTCTTAATTGCTCCGGCATTCCTGGAGGGGGTGAGTGCCACATTGTGGGGGCTGATTGCCATTACCGGGGCGGCTTTCTGTTACGGTATTAGCACGGTCTACTCTCGTCAGAATTTGCGAGGGTTGCCGCAAATGGTTGCTCCGACGGCTCAATTAGGGATGGCCACCCTGTATTTGCTGCCGCTCTCGCTTATATTTGAACAACCGTTTACCCTGCCATTGCCCGGCCTCAAAGCCCTGGGCTCGCTGATTGCGCTGTCGTTGATTGGCACAGCGCTGGCTTTTGTTCTGTTCTATTACATTATGGAACGTACCAGCGCTACCAGCCTGTCGATGGTTACCTATCTGGTGCCGGTCTTTGGTGTGGCTCTGGGCGTAATGATTTTGGGTGAGCAGTTACAGTGGAATGTTTATGCCGGTTGTGGTCTGATTTTGTTGGGCGTTATGACCGTAAATGGCATGTTCGCCGGAATTAGAAATTGGCTGCGTCGCCCGGCAAATGCAGCCGCCCGACCCTGATTGATTGATTGATTTCAAGCCTGATAAAAGCCCGAAAAGGATATTCTCCCTTCGGGCTTTTTTGTTAAACCCAAGATTCTAAAATTCTCTGGCATCAATTACATGATCGCCAATATTTTCCAGCGCGTCTATGAGTTGGTCCTTGCTAACATCTTGCACTCTAATTACCAACCCGGCCTCGTTTGGTTTTTCGGCAGCGGGAAATGAGCCAATGCTAATAATGTTACCCCCCTGTTCAAATACCACTTGCGCCAGTTTTGCCAACACGCCTTTGCCTTGCGGTACTTTCAGGGTTAAGCGCAACCCTGGCTTCCCACCCCCAATCATGGAAACCAGCGACCGGAAAATATCCGTTTCGGTGATAATACCGACAGGTCGATTATTGCTGTCAACCACCGGTAAGCCCCCCACCTTATTTTCTACCATCAAATGGGCGGCCCATTCGATAGTGCTATCCGGGTCGGTGGTAATTACCGAGGTGCTCATCAGGCGGTCGATCTTGATTTTTGATAGAAGATAGTTGACTTCCCAAATACTCAAAGTGGTGGCCGGGGACGGCGAGGCAAACAGCAGGTCTCGCTCAGATACTATGCCAATGAGCTTGTCCTTTTTGTCCACCACAGGCAATCGCCGAAAGTGATTTTCTCGCATTAATTTTAGCGCTTCTTGAAACGGATAATCTGTGTGAATGGTTACCACTGGTTTGGTCATATGATCGCGTACAAGCATTAATTATTCCTCCTGAAGGTAAGTTATTCTTGCAGATCTTTAACGGAACGTCGCCGGCGTTTAGTTTGGCTGTGCCGACGTTTTCTATCTAACCGGCGTTCCTTTGAGCCTTGGGTAGGCCTGGTTTTGCGGCGATTTTTTGGCTTCTTGATGGCCTGGCGTACCAGTTCAATTAGCCGATTGATAGCATCTTCCCGGTTTTGCTCCTGATGGCGGTACCGGCGAGCTTCAATAATCAGTGTGCCGTCGCCGGTTATTCGCTTGCCTGCTAATTGAACCAGCCGCTGCCGAACATCAGCAGGCAGGTTAGCCTGGTGTACATTAAAACGCAACTGAACCGCTGTGGCGACCTTGTTTACATTTTGTCCGCCCGGCCCGGAGGCCCGAATAAATTCAAACTGAATATATTTTTCATCAATACTTAAATTGGATGCGATTTCAATCATGTCCGATAATTTTGCAACGGAAGACAATTGGAAATAATGATGGGTCAAAGGAGGCTTGGAATAATTGGGGTAATTGTTCACCCCCACCCCCTGCTTCACGTTCCCCTGTTTACGGGGGGAAGTTCCTGCGCCTGTACGCTGCTACTCCGGATTTTCTTCAAGATCAAATATGGATGGCCGGTGGCTTTTGTTACAGTTGGGGCAGCCACGTATGGGGTCGGGTACCACGTTAAAACATTCGCTGCACCAACCTTCTACCTCCACCTGTTGCTTGAAGCCAAATAATTTTTTTACAACTTTTCCATCCAATTTTAAGCTTTCAGACCCGTTGGCCCGCAAAATATCCGGCACCGGACACGCTCCGCACAATTTGGGATTCCAGGGCAAAGAGTCTGGATTGCGTTCAATTAGTCGGCATGCCTGCACGTTGCGGCCCCGGTGAAAGTCGCCAAAATAATATTCACATTCTTTGCCGGTCGGCGTTTTCATAATTACCTGTGTGTAGTCAATAAGAATTTATGTGCTTAGGAATGGTGCGTAAATAACTTACCCAATTGGGGCCGGCAACATATTGCGT
>CAYWSS010000799.1:0-2751 GCA_964460505.1 uncultured Caldilineaceae bacterium
GCAGCCAACACTCTCAAAAACTGTACATAAAACCCTCAGCACACCCAAATTCACCGCCCCAAACCCCCCCGTTGACGGGGGGAAGTTTAAAAGCCTCCTCTTGATTTTGGGGGGGGGGTAGTTACCTTTTATAAAGACAAAAAGCCCGGCGCAATGGCCGGGCTTTTTTATTTCTTGCGTGATAAAGTAATTAGCCTGCTTTTGGTGCGGCCGTCTTAATTTCGTCAGTTACACCATCTTCAAATTCCTTGAAGTTCTCAACAAACATTTCAGCCAGCTTTTGGGCCTGAGCGTCGTAGGCGTTTTTGTCGATCCATGTCTGGCGTGGTAACAAAATTTCCGGAGGTACGCCCGGGCAACTGGTGGGAACTTGTACGCCAAAGATGGGGTCGGTTACAAATTCAACCTCGTCCAGCCGGCCATCCAGCGCGGCGTGAACCATAGCCCGGGTGTAGGCAATTTCCATGCGGTGCCCCACGCCGTAGGGGCCGCCGCTCCAGCCGGTATTAACCAGCCACGCATTGACATTGTGCTTTGCAATTTTTTGGCCTAACAGGCCGGCATATACGCCGGGGTGCCGGGCCATAAACGGAGCGCCAAAGCAAGCGCTAAAAGTGGCTTGCGGCTCGGTAATGCCACGCTCTGTACCGGCAACCTTTGCGGTGTACCCGGAAATAAAGTGGTACATAGCTTGCTCGGCTGTCAATTTGGAAATAGGGGGCAGCACGCCAAACGCATCGGCGGTGAGGAAGATAACGTTTTTGGGTTGCCCTTTACCCAGCCCGTCCAGAGCCGCATTGGGGATGTAGTCGATGGGGTAGGAGGCGCGCGTGTTTTCAGTGACCGAGCCGTCATCAAGGTCAGCCCGGCGGGTGATGGGGTCAACAATTACGTTTTCCAGAATGGTACCAAAGCGACGCGTGGTCTCGTAAATTTCCGGTTCGGCTTCTTGCGACAGGCGAATGACCTTGGCGTAGCAGCCGCCTTCAAAGTTAAAGACGCCGTTGTCACTCCAGCCGTGCTCATCGTCACCAATCAGGGTCCGGGAGGAGTCAGCCGACAGGGTGGTTTTACCGGTTCCACTCAAACCAAAGAAAACAGCGGTGTCGCCGGCCGGCCCGTAGTTGGCAGAGCAGTGCATCGGCATTACACCTTTTTCGGGAAGTAAATAATTCATCACGGTAAAGATGGATTTTTTGATTTCGCCGTTATATTTAGAACCACCAATCAGCACTAATTTCTTGGAAAAATCAACCAGAATAAACGTTTCAGAGCTGAGATTGTCGCTTTCAGGAAAGCCGTGGAAACTGGGGCAATGTAATACGGTAAATTCAGGAACAAAATTCTTCTGTTCTTTGGCGCTAGATTTTATAAACATATTGCGCGTAAACAAGCTGGCCGAGGCGCGTTCGCTGACAACACGAACAGCCAGCCGGTAATCGGCATCAGCGCCGGCCCAGCAATCTTGCACAAATACGTCTTTACTTTGCAGATAATAGGCCATACGGCGGTGCAAATCTACAAAGTTTTTCTGCGGGATAGAGCGGTTTACCTTACCCCACCAGATACTTTCGGTGGTTGTTTCTTCATCGACTGTAAATTTATCGTTAGGAGAGCGGCCGGTATGCGGAGCGGTGTTTACCGCCAACGGCCCCAAGTGAACAACTGCGCCTTCGCCACGTTTTACCGCTTCTTCGTACAACGAAGCGGTAGGCAAGTTCCAGTACACGTTTCCCAAATTTGTGACACCAGTGGCATCCAGCCCAACTTTTGCACTTTGGTTTCCTATATTTTTTGTCATTATCCTTTTTTACCCCCGTTAAATTAATTTGATTTATGTTATCTCAATTTGCCAAGGTCAGAGGCAAATTCAGGCCTGCTGCCCAGTCCCCGGCCACAACTATTGAGATAACTTTGCTAAGAAGATAGCCATAGTTTACACAAAATTTTGATTGTGACAAATATCACTAATTTATTTATTCCATTGCCCTGAATCTTGCTTCCAAATCTTCCAGCATCATCGCTGCTTCTACCAGCTTATCCAGCGGATTATCTTCGCCCCTGAAGTAGCGATAGTCGCAGGGCATCACGTCTAGCGCCTTTACCAAATCCTGGTGGCCGCTTTTTATGACAACTTCCGTGCAGTTGTACCATCCGGCAATCTCTTCCAGCGAGGCTTCGCTAAAGTTGACCTTGCGCACGGTGTAGTCCAGCACAGCGGCCCAATCCTGGGGGCGACTTAAATCCAGATGGCTTTTTCCAATGGTCACTCTATATTCTACCCACATTTGAATAGCCGCGCCCACAATTTCCAGCGGGATTCCTTCCTGAGGCATGACCGTAGTCAAGTGAGACTCTACATCGTCCAGCGCATTACTAAACAGCGTCTCAAACCGACTAACCAGGGCTTTGTCGGTTTCGGTGCGCAAATAATTACCCAGAGCGTGAAGCATTTGTTCGTAATCGCCCATACGCACCTGGGCGCGAGCCAGATTGAGGTGGTAGTCCGGTTTATTGTCTTCTAACCGGGCTGCTTCTTGAAACAGGGTAATGGCGCTCTCCAGTTCCCACCGCTCGTAGTGTTCCAATCCTGTTCTATTTAGCGATTGAGCGCGGAGTTTGTCGGTTGGAGATGCTTGTCTTTTCATTAAATCACTCCATCTCGTCTTTGAGTTGTATGTCCTGACTCCACTGAAAAAAGGGCATCGTTTCATTCGGCCAAAATGAAGCAAAAGACAGGTTTACAATTTT
>CAYWSS010000800.1:0-2727 GCA_964460505.1 uncultured Caldilineaceae bacterium
GTGTTTCACTTGAAGTGTAAACCGATTATGTGGCTACATTGAAACAATGCCAAAAAAGGCCATTGTAACGGCATATTACCTGCATAATCTATACAGCGCCTTTAAGAACATTTTTCGCCTGGTGGCTGAGACATTTGAAAACCATATCCCTGATACCAGTCGCTGGCATTCTCTGCTGCTGGAGCGAATGGAGTGAGACATTGAGGGTATCAGACCGCGTTTATTGAGCGCCAAGGCTGTGGATGCGCTGGACGAACTGCCTCGTTTCCGCCATCTCTTTCGCCATCTTTATCGTTACGATCTAAAACCGGAAGGAGTGCGGCAAGCGCTGCAACAGGCCCGTTATTTGAATAAAGTATACCGGGTTGATATTGACCGTTTTATCAATTTTTTAGAGCAGAGGGGTTGATGAGTGAAGTGTCAATGCTTGAGAAATTTTTCATCGGCCGGTACGGACGGTGGCTCTTCCAGAGCATTGCAGACTCAATCAAGGATGGTTTTTTTGTTGGCGCTGCGTTTAAGGATTGAAGGGATGTCGTAGCTTACTGATGTTGAAAACCCGAAAATATTTGCCACAAATCCCCCCCCTTCCAGAGGATGCCGGCCGGCCTGTGTGGTCGGTCATGATTCCCACCTACAACTGTGCCTCATATTTGCGAGAGACGCTGGAAAGCGTGTTGGCCCAGGCACCGGCCCCGGAGTTGATGCAAATTGAAGTGGTTGACGATTGTTCAACCAAGGACGATCCTGAGGCGGTAGTTAAAGAGGTGGGGCAGGGGCGTGTAAATTTTCACAGACAACCGGCCAATGTGGGGGCCATTGCAAACTTTAACAGTTGTATTGAACGTTCTGTGGGGAATCTTGTTCACATTCTACATGGCGATGATCTGGTAGCCGGTGGATTTTACCGCCGCCTTGAGGCCCCGTTAGTAGAAGATGATTTGGTCGGCGCTGCATTTTGCCGGCAAATTTATGTCGATGAGCATGGCCGGCAGCAGGTTATCACCCGTCTTGAGCAAAACCATTCAGGAATTCTAACCAATGCCCTGGATATGCTGGCCGTTTCCAATCGAATTCAACCACCGTCGATTGTAATCAAACGGCAAGTTTATGAAATATTGGGAGGATACGACTCCCGCCTGTTTCACTCCGCCGATTGGGAAATGTGGGTGCGGATTGCGGCCTACTATTCCATCTGGTACGAAGTAGAGCCGTTGGCAATGTACCGGGTCCACACAGCTTCCGATACCTCCCGCCTGTTTCAAACCGGAGCCAATATGCAAAACCGGCGTCAATGTATTGGCACATTTCATAATTATCTGCCCCCTGCCCGAAAAAAAACACTGACTCGAAAATCCCTGGGCTACTCAACTCTGTACGGCTTGCGCATGGCATTTCAATTCTTAAAGTCGGGAAAAGTACGGCTGTCGTTGGTGCAGTTACGTGAAGCGGCGCTATGCGCCTGGCAAATATTCCAAATATGACCACCTCCCCTCTCTCAACGAAAATCTCCATTCTTATCGGTACGCGCGACCGGGCGGAGGTGCTGATTTGCTGTTTGCAAAGCATTTTAACCCAAAATTACACATCGATCGAAGTTTTGGTACTGGATGACAACTCCGGCAAATACCGGCTGGACAAATTGTTGCCGGCAAAATTTCAGGATGCCCGCCTGCGCTGCTTTCGGTCAGAACAATCGCTGGGGGTGGCCGGGGGTCGCAACTTTTTAATGAAGCAGGCCACCGGCGATATTTTCTGCATTATTGACGATGACGCTGTTTTTGGGGATGACAACTGCGTGTCGCAACTGGTTGCGGCCATACAGCATCACCCAAATGTTGGCATTATCGCCACCAAAGTCATCGACCATCGACCCGATAAAAATGATTTACTGGTGCCGTTTTCAATCCGGTGGCGCAAAAAACAGCCGGCCCTGGTTGATACCCAACAACGAGTCTCCTATTATCTGGGCACCTGCCACGCCATTCGGCGCGAAGTTGTGGAGCAGTGTGGCCCCTATCGCCACGACCTTGTTTTTGGCGAGGAGGAACTTGACCTTTCCTATCGTACTATTGAAGCCGGGTTTGAAATTCTCTACTTACCGGATGTCATTGTTCACCACCACCCCGAACCCTCTGTGGTTGACAAACAGGGTGAGCACGAACACCCTGAACTTTTCCATCACGTCCGAAACCGTTTTTTTCTGGCGTACAAATATCTGCCGTGGCAATATATCCCCGTTTATCTGTTTTTGTGGCTGCTTACCTATGGCCGGGATGCCATTAAATTGGGTGCGTTCAAAGAATATTTCGGCGGCCTGTTGGCCGGCCTTAAAATCAGAAGAACGGTTAACCGCACCCCCCTCACTTCCCGTTCAGTACAATATCTAAAAAACCACTTTGGCCGATTATGGTACTGAAACCAACTACCCGGTGGCAACCCACCCAACTCAGTATGCTGTCATAACTTGCAAGATTCTTCAATCTCATTAAACTCTAAAAACTTTATCAATTAAATTCGGGTGTGTCTCACAACTCAGAACGCCACGGGGGCGTCGCTTCACAGCCCGCTAGTGTCCACGTATTTGAAACGCATCCCGCAACCCCAGATTTAGGAATAGTGCGTAAATAACTTACCCAATTGGGGCCGGCAAAATTATACGCAATACGCAATACGCAATACAAGAAAATGGGTAACTACTTAGGCACACACCTTTGTAGCCGCTAT
>CAYWSS010000801.1:0-2725 GCA_964460505.1 uncultured Caldilineaceae bacterium
CATCCCGGAAGCCGTTATTGCTACGGCGCTAAACTCCGGCGGCGGAGGGGGCGGCAGCCCCATCCAGGTGCGGCTGTTTGGCCCGGATCAAAACACGCTGATCGATCTGGCCAATCAGGCAGAAGCCGCAATTGCCGGCGTGCCGGGCACGGCCGATATCAAAAACACCGACGCGGCCCGCGCCCGCGAAACCCAGCTTATTGTTAACCGCCAGCAGTCGCTGGATTTGGGCTTGTCGCCCATGGCAGTGGCCACCACGTTGCGCACAGCGTTAAGCGGCAGCCAGGTAGGCAAGTACGACCCCGGCGACGGCACCACTGAAATTGACATTACCATGCGGCTCAATGAAACGGCCCGCAACGACATCAACCAACTGTTGCAGATGCCGGTTAAATACACCCATGGCAAACCCCTGACCTTGAACCGGGTGGTTGAGCAGGAAAGCAGCGAAGCCCCGGCCCGCATTACCCGCGCCGACCGGCAGCGGGTGCTGACCATTGGCAGCGGCGTAACCGGAGGCCGCGCCGCCGGCGATGTTACCGACGACGTTGAAACGGCCATTAACGAGAACGTCCAGTTTCCGCCCGGCTACGGATTTAAGTTTGTCGGCACGTCTGAGGTGCAGCGCGAAGCGTTTGCCGAACTGCTCAACGCCATTATGCTGGCCATTATACTGGTTTACATTTTGCTGGTAGCCCTGTACCAAAGCTGGCTGCAACCGCTGGCCATTATGTTCTCGCTGCCGGTAACGCTGGTGGGGGCCATTGGCGGGTTGTATCTTACTGACAACACCCTCAACCTTATCTCTCTGCTGGGGATTGTGCTGCTGACCGGGGTGGTTACCAAAAACGCCATCCTGCTGGTCGACTTTACCAACCAACTCAGAGAAGGGGGCATGCCCCGAAAAGAAGCCCTGGCCACCGCCGGTCGCCTGCGCTTGCGGGCCGTGTTAATGACTACCCTGACCCTGGTTTTTGCCCTGCTGCCGTTGTTGCTGGGGCAGGAGGCCGGGTCAGAAAATCGGGCGCCGCTGGCGGCGGTGGTTATTGGCGGCTCCATTTCAAGCACGTTGCTGACACTGGTACTCATTCCGGTGGTCTACAACTTCTTTGATGGCATGAGCAACTTCTTCGGCGGTTTGTACCGGCGTATCTTTGGTATCAAAAAGCAGAAGCGCGAAATGCCGTCCGAACTGATGGACACCCCGCCGGCCCCGATTCCGCAAATCAGTAGCCAGTAGTCAAACCAAATTTATTCATTATTCATTTTTAATTACTAATTGTCCATCAATCAGGTTTCTACCGATGAAAAATAATCTTTCAAAATTACTCATCCTCCTCGTATTTACCATACTTTTGGCCGGTTGCAATTTTGGCTTTAAAGAGGAGACCGGCATCCACCGCGAACCTATCGACCTGTCTCAGTGGCCCAGCCCGGTGCCGCCTACGCCTTCAACCAAACCGACACCGTTCCCCAAAAGCACCCTGCCACCAACGGTTGCAACCGGGGCAGCAGACCTGCCCGATACCAGTGAAGCAAAGACTTTGCCATCCGTGGCCGACAGCGGCCTGACCTCACTGTTGGGCGGCGATACCACAGCAATGATCGAGCAGATCGGCAGCCTGACCGGGGGGCTACCCCCCGTTGGCGCGGCTTTCATTACCGCCCCGCAGGCCGCCATCCGGCAAGGGCCGGATGCAGCCACAGAAAGCGTAGATACGCTGGCGCAGGGAAATTTAGCCGGCATATTGGGGCAAGATTCCAGCGGCGATTGGTATTTTGTAATCACCCAAAATCTGGCCCAGGGTTGGCTGGCTGCCGGTGATGCCCGCATTGCCGGGCAGATGGCGGAGATACCCGTACTGCCCGATGAGCAGGCGACGGCCTCCACCAACCAAGCCGCCGAGGCCATTCCCGGTGACGCAATCAGCCGGATTCTGGCCCTCGATTCGGGCGGGCCGGGCAGCAGCATCCTGTCTGCCGGTTTAGGGCCACAAGCCATTTTTACAGTAAATGTGGCTGAAACCGCCATCCGGCAAGGCCCCGGAAACGGGTACGGGCTGGTTGACACGATAGAACAGGGCAAGGTCGGTGGCATTTTGGGCAAGAACGGCGATGGAAGCTGGCTCTACGCTATCACCATCGACAACGAATTGGGCTGGGTACCGCAAAGCGACCTGCGCGTGGTTGGTGCGCTTGCCGAAGCCCCCGTGTTGCCCAACGACCCCATTGCCGCCTTCGCACAGTCTGCGCTGGCTGCCGGCAACTCAGCTTCGTCTGGCGCAAACAACGCCGCCCCAGCCAAGGCGCTGGACATGGCCGCAATTGATTCCGTGGCCACAGCCACAGTATCCAATGCCCTGCTCAATCTGCGCCAACGGCCGGGCGGCAGCTACAAACAGTTGGGCACATTGCCGGAGGATTCTGAAGTCAATCTCCTTGGCCTCAACCGGGATAGAGAATGGGCGCTGATTACTACCGCCGATGGCACCACGGGTTGGGCATCAATGGATTATCTGGATGTTGACGGCTCACTGGCAGAGGCGCCCATCTTCCGCACCCTGGAGCCGAGCAATTCCACACAAGCCGCCCCGGTGGTAGAGGTTTCGGGCGGCTCAACCGGCGCCGTGGCCGCGGCAGCATCCGGCTCCGCCGGCAGCAGCGCGCCGGGAACCGCCGCCGTTTCCTCCGGTAGCAGCGCATCGTCATTGCCGGCCAATACCCT
>CAYWSS010000802.1:0-2723 GCA_964460505.1 uncultured Caldilineaceae bacterium
ATTCTATCATTCCGGAAATTCTGTTCTGAAATGCCGACAATAATTGTCAAACCGGAAATTGCCGGCCTTTTTAAACTGCTGTTTGCATCCAGCCAAATTCATGCCATAATTAGAGCCAAAATCAGCGGTTAGAAAATTAAGATTGAAAAAATGTTCCAACCATCACTGTTTGATACAACACCACAGGTTCGCACCGTCAGCGATATTAATGCCTACATCCGCCGCAAGTTTGAAGCCGATATAACGTTGCAGGATGTGTGGATTGAAGCCGAAATTTCAAACTGGAAACAAGCCGCGTCCGGGCACATCTACTTTACCCTGAAAGATACAAAAGCCGGCATCCGCTGCGTTATCTGGCGCGCGCAGGCGCAACAACTGCTCTATTATCCCCAGCGCGAAGGGGAAGCAGTGCTGGCTCACGGCAAGATTTCCGTGTACGAAGCGGGCGGCAACTACCAATTTTACGTGGATGACCTTGAACCCGTGGGGCAGGGCGCCCTCCACGCTCAATTTGAACGGATCAAAGCCCGGCTCGAGGAAGAAGGGCTGTTTGACGCCGAACTCAGGCAGCCGCTGCCCGCGTTTCCACAGACCATCGGGGTGGTCACATCCCCCGGTGCTGCTGCCTTGCAGGATATTCTCAATGTTCTGCGGCGTCGATACCCCATCGCCCAGGTCGTTTTGTCGCCCACGCAGGTTCAGGGCGACAGCGCCCCGCCACAGATAATCAAGGCCCTGACGGCGATTGTTAACCAGCGCGTTGACGTGATTCTGCTGGCCCGGGGCGGCGGCAGCCTGGAAGATTTGTGGGCCTTTAATAATGAAACCGTGGCGCGAGCCATCGCTGCCTGCCCCATTCCGGTGGTTAGCGGCGTGGGCCACGAAACCGATTTTACCATTGCCGACTTTGTGGCCGATGCGCGCGCCCCAACTCCCTCAGTCGCCGCCGAGATTGTTTCACCCGACCGGTTTGAGCTAAAACGTTCGCTCTCCGATTACCGGCTGGAGTTGGCCGACCGGGCGCAAATCCTGGTGAGCGAATTGCGAACGCGGGTGCAGCAACAACAGTGGACTCTGGAGCGACTCTCGCCGCAGTCGCAAATCAACAACCATCGCCAGCGGATAGATGGCCTGGCCAACAATGCCTTACGTACCATGCAGCATCACCTCACTTTACAACAGCAGCGTGTAAAAAATCTGGCGGCGCGGCTGGAAACTCTAAATCCACACGCCACGCTGGAGCGGGGATACGCCATTGTGCAAAAAGGGCAAGCCGTGGTAACCCATGTCAATCAGGTGTCGAAAGGCGATGACATCACGATAAAACTGGTGGATGGCGAATTTGGAGCCACGGTGAACGCGGACTAACGACTATAGTCCTGTGGATTTACGATTGTCCTCACGGTGTTTCCAATCGTAAATCGAAAATCGGTGTTGTTACTTAAACCAAAAGATTTGGAGATACAATCCTTGAAAATTCTAGTTACCGGCAGCAGCGGACAAGTTGGCACAAACCTGGGCCTGGCACTGCAACAAAAGAATGTAACTGTCCTGGGCATTGACAGGCGAAAAAATAGTTGGGTCGACCAAATTCCCGCCATTCAGCGCGACATAGCGGCCCAGGGAATGCCCACTCTGGCCGAACTCTCGGAGACTGTGACCGGCTTTGATAAGCCGGACCTGGTGGTTCATCTGGCCGCCAACGCCAAAGTTCACGAGCTGGTAAAAGAGCCGCGCCGGGCGCACGAAAATGCCACCACAACCTTTAACGTGCTGGAGTTCTGCCGCATCCAGCAGGTGCCCATCATTTTCAGCAGTTCCAGAGAGGTGTATGGCCGCCCCGAACCGCCCTCGGTAAGCGAAGACACCACCGACGTTTTTCATATTCTCAGCCCCTACGCCGCCTATAAAATGGCCGATGAAATGCTAATCTATTCTTACGCGCATTGCTACAACCTTAACTATCTGGTCTTTCGTTTGAGCAATGTTTACGGCCGCTATGACGGTGACCTGGCCCGAATGACGCGGGTTATTCACATCTTTATCGACCAGATGAGCCGGGGCGAACCGATAACCATTTTCGATCGCAGCAAAGTTATTGATTTTACTTATGTTGATGATTGTGTAAATGCCCTGATGCTGGGCATAGAAAAACTGCTCAACAGAGAGGTAAAAAACGAAACGTTTAATATTAGTTCAAACAGTCCGGCTTCGCTGCTGCACCTGGCAGAAACAATTGCAAAGCATTTAAACGTTACGCCACAAATTATCGACAAACCTATTCAGCCCGGCGAAATCAGCTTTTACATTGCGAATTTAACCAAATCCAAAAATCTGTTGGGGTACAAACCGCAGGTTTCCTTTGAAGAAGGCATTAAACGCGCAATCCATTGGGTAAAACGGTGGCGAGCGGAACACCCGGTAGAATAATAAGACAACGGAAGGATCAACATGGTGGATATTCCTCAAGAAATAAAAAATTTATCGTTTGAACAGGCCTATAGCAATCTGGAAGAAACCACGCAAAAATTGGAAGCAGGCAACCTTTCGCTGGAAGAATCGCTGGCCCTGTACCGGCAGGGAATGGCTTTGGCCCGGCATTGCGGCCGGCAACTCGACCAGGCAGAGCTGTCCATCAAAAGCCTAACACCTTCCGGCGATTTAATTGAATTTGAGGATATTTAGGAACGGGGATTAAATAAGTTCCGCAATTACCTTGACAA
>CAYWSS010000803.1:0-2720 GCA_964460505.1 uncultured Caldilineaceae bacterium
TGTTTTTAAGCCACGGCACAATGACGCTGGTATCCAGCCCGCCGGAGTAGGCCAGCACCACCTTTTTTGCTTTCGGCGCGGCCTTGGGAATTAAAGGCGCAGCCTCTACTGCTTGTTGTTTTTTCTTTTTTTCTGCCACTATTCCTCTCCAAAATTTGATTTGTCCGGATTTTCAGATTTTAGAAGTGCCCGGATGATTTACATTTTATGTGGCCAACAACGCCACATTTTCACCGGCTAACCACAGACTTTGCTACCTGAACGGAGTACAAACACCACTTTAGCAGCGAAGATACTTTGATTTTACGCCACCCTGATTGGCATATCCACCCTGATAACATCCTATCGGGATATTAATCCGGTTTCAACAATGAACTCCGCAAATAGTTCCGCTTTAAGTAAAGCTCCCGGCTCATTTACATGGCGACCATCAGCCCAGTATTTTTTCAATTGGGGCATTACTGCCGCAAAATCAAAAACAGGAACATTGTGCGTATCAGAAAATTTCCGAATAATATTATTGTGTTCCTGATACGCTTGTTGATAATAATCTCTTGACGCATAGTCATTAAAATGGGGTGAATAAGCCCAGGTAGCCAATATCACCTTAATCTCATTTTCTTTGGCCACAGCAATCATATTACTCAAATTTCGTTGAAAATAGATGGGTGGATTTTGCTGCAAGGCGGCAACTGGGGCAGCGCCGGTATTTTCAACCGTGGTTGGGGCGTCGACAAAATCGCGCAAGCGAACCTGTTCGCTCCAATCCAGTTTCCGGCTGATGATTCTCAGGGCAGTGCTATATTCCCACCATTTAATCGGTGGTTCATGCCATTGGGTACGGGCTCCGGAATTATCACCGTGATAGGCGTCGGGAATGACTAATCGGGTGTGAACATCGTTAGTGTTCTGATAAATAATTATCAAATCCGGTTCCAGGTCCAACACTCGAAATTGGAGATTAATTAATGATTCCCAACTATTGTAGCCCGGTACGCCGGCATTGATAACCTGTACATTATTGTAACTATACCGGTTGCGCAAGATATTCTCCAGCTGGGCTGTAAAGGTTTTGGCATTGTCTTTAACCTTTTCGGTATATACTGTTGAGCCGCCTAACACTGCAATACGATAAACCCCCTCCGGTTTTTTAAGCGGGAATTCATCGTTTCTATAGCCCAACGAGTTGTGATAAGTTCCATCCTTACTGTAGTTTGGCGAGGGATAGTAATTGAGGTAGTGATGCGATGTCCAGCGAAAGGCCGAAGGATCAATATCTTTATATAAGGCGTAACGGCGATAATCAGAAAACGAAGCCAGATGATTAAGCCATATTTCAGCTCCAATCTCAAGTAAAATACATGTAACCATAATTGCCAGAACTGATACGGTA
The DNA here is from genome assembly GCA_964460505.1 of uncultured Caldilineaceae bacterium. Taxonomy (GTDB): domain Bacteria; phylum Chloroflexota; class Anaerolineae; order 4572-78; family J111; genus J095. The sequence continues at coordinate 1,394 of CAYWSS010000803.1, forward strand.
ATATTGGTAATTATGGTTGGTATTTTGATAGTAGACATAAAAATTTAATTTGCCCATATTTCTGGATTTTAGAAGTACCCGGATGAGTTACAGTGCTTGATTCTTTACGCTGAAAGTTGCTTGAGCGAAAATGCTGCCGGGCAAGCAAGACTATTTGGGCTATAACCGCTCTAACGTCTCTTGAACAAACATACACAGTTTTTTACCAATTAACTCTTGCCAATACAGCCTCTTCTCATCGTCCGTCATCTCGGCAATGTATTTCTCTGATTTGGGGTCAATCTGTAACGATTCCAGCGGGTACCCGGAAACCATTTTTAAACCCGGTTTACTGACAAAATTTCGAGGTTGAGTCAACGTGGTTTCAAAAATCTGCCCGGTTGGCGTCGCCATACAAACCGCAAATTCCCAACAGCCGTCGGCTTGGCCGCCGAGGCCGGCAATTAGCCCGGAGTAATAGGCCAACAGTTCTTTATCGGAAGGGCGCGGATAATCGCCCGCACCGTATATTCTCCGAACGTGAATCCCCGGTTGGAATTCGTCGGGCAATCCGGTCAGATACAAGCCGTTATCCATCGACAGGACGGTGCGGTTAAGTTGCCGTGCGTAGGTGGTAGCTTTGATTCGGGCGTTTTCGCGGGCCGACTTACCGTTTTCTTCAATCTCAATGCCATCTGCGCCTTGAATGTCAGACAGACTTTTTAGCGCCAATTTGAGCGGATTCAAGGCAGCCCCCAACTGACTGAATTTGCCTGCATTGGTTGTTGCAATGACCAGTTCTTTCATAGCTGTTCATTTTTCGCCGGGTGAGTTAAGTCTTTCGCCGAATATCATCCAGCTTGCGCACCAGCAGTGCCGCCGAACCGGTCAGGCCAATCAGGTCTCCGGCGGTTATCTTGTCCGGTTCCTCGTCGGGGTCCGGGTCGGCGGGGGCGGTCATCAACAAAAAAGCGGCTCCAGCTCCCAGAATGGCGCCGATTACTGCTCCAAATATCATTCCAAGTTGTTTGGGTTCCATTGAATGTCTCCACAATGATTTCTTTTTGAAATTCAGACAATTTCGTGAATAAAGGTACAGTCAAAATCAACCGGATTATAATACACAACAGGCAAATTGTTAATTACACCAAGACTTACGCAGTTGGCATATTGTCAGATTGGTTCAGTCTTTAGTGAAATCACGCCATTAATAGAAAATGTAAAACAACGCTTCTTGCAATTAAAAGAATTTTTGGAGACTGAACCAATCTGAACTTCACAACTGCTATATACCTTTACTGAGATTAGTTTGAAACCGGAACTTTTAAGAAAGGTACTGTGTCATGCC
>CAYWSS010000804.1:0-2714 GCA_964460505.1 uncultured Caldilineaceae bacterium
AAGGGGCGCGGCGTGGAGTTGGACTGCGTTGTCACGCGCCACGAGCCCCCGACCCTCTCCGCCGTGCTGTTCTTCTGCCCCGGGCGGTTGTTTGCCCTCGCCTTCCTGGCGGGCGGCCGGCTCCCCGCCGCCGGCAGCCGGCGCTTCCGAGGGGCTGGTTTCGATACTGTCCAGCGTTTTGGCCAGCGCTTCCAGGGCCTCGCTGCCGCCGGCAATATCATCGCTGCCCAGCGCCTTGCTGCCGCGTTGCAGCGGTTCGGTAAAGCCGGGAACATCGCCGCCCATATTTTCCTGCGCCTCCTGCAAAGATTGGCCCAACTCCTGTCTGGCCTCTTTCGATAGCCCTGCCAACCGGTCGGCCAGCCGGCGCAACGATTCTGCGGCACTGCTCAAGTCACCTTGCTCAATGGCTTCGGCGGCGGCGCTGGTAATGGCCTGATCGCGCAGCGCTTCGGACAGCGCATCCAGAGCAGCCTGAACCTGTTCCGGACTCAACGGGGGCGGCTGTTGGAACGGCGGCGGAAAGAGTTGGGCATTGGGCGTTACCAAATCATCTGCGCCAGGCTCCTGTCCGGCAGCGGGCAGGCCAACAGCGGTGGCATTGGGCAGGTTTGGCGTAAGCGCATCAATAAACAGCATCCCCCCCAAAATAGCGGCCACCGCAATGAGCGCGTTCATTTCCAGCCAGAACCCGCGATTGAAGGGGCGTATCTGGCGGCGCACATCCACCGAGAGCGTGACCGCATTTTGCAAAAGCTGATCGGTAACCGGGTTGGATGCCGCGCTCGACGTCTGGCTAACCTCGAAGGCGGTGATTAATTGCGCCCGCGCGCCAAGCAGTTTATCCAGGCGGTGAACCAATGTTTTCAGCCTGATGGGCCGGAGCGCCCACACCAATCCAATCAGCGCCACGAGCAGCGAAACAAGCAGCCACTGGTACCAGGGCGTTGGCCGGCCAAACCACAAATAGCCGGCCATAACCAGCGTGGGAACCAGCAGGGCCAGCCACGCCGCTCGCACCAGGCCCCGCGCAAATCGCCGCCGCCAGAAAGCGTTGCGGAGACGCTGCATAGTTCTAACAAATGGGGCCGGGGGTGTTGGCCGGCTCACGAAAACTCCACCTCGAGCGGGTTGGCGCTGTATTTGCGGGCCAATCTTCGCAGGCCGTTTAACACCAGCAGCAGCGCCCCAATTATTAACATAATGTAGGCCAGCAGCCGCTGCCGCTCCGACACTTGAACCAGCAGCCGCATCCCCCGTTCTGCCGCGTTTTTATTGCCCAGCGATTGCAGCAAAATGGTGGCATTCCGGATTTGTTGTTCGGCCTCAAAAAACTGAAAGGTGTTGAGCAGCGTGTTCCCCTGCTCCAACTGAGTCAGGGCAGCCTGGCCAATCTCGGCCCGCTGAATATATATCTGCAATTCGTTGATGCGCTCCCGGTCATCGATGGCCTCAAAGGCAGAAATCGACTCCTGGGCCTGGGCAATGGTCAGGGGGTAATTGTCATTTTCCAGGGACTGACGGGCCGAATTGGCCAGCGCCCCGGCGGCCCGCCCTTTTTGGGCGCGACTGAATAACTGTTGGGCCGCGGCCAGGGTTTCAACCTGATCGGTGGATTGGAGCAATTTAACAATTGCGGCCAGTTCGGTTTCGGCATCGGTGTAGGCCCGGTTTTTTACCAGCAATGTTACCCGGCTGAGATCGTAGGTGTAAACGGCGTTAATTTGCCAGCGCCCGGCAAAATAATCGGGCAGCCAGTTCTGCCATTCAGCTTCTAGCGTGCCGGCAGATTGGCCGTAGGTGGCTTCCAGCGCGCTGCGAAATCCAGGTTCGGAGGCGGTGGCCTTGATAAATCCGGCAAAATTTGCAAATCCGTAACGGTCAATGAGAAAAGAAACGACGGACAGTGATTCCGGGTAGGCCACCTGGGGGTCCAGCCACACTTGCCCGGGTTGGTCCAATTCTGCCCAGGACAAAAGACGGCCCGCCTCTTGAGCCTGCTGCAATACGGTGGGGTCGTAGCCGGATTTATCCGATGGTTTTTCCAGGTACTGGGCAACGCCTTCCTGAAAACCGGCGGTGAGATTGCCGTCTGACAACAGCGAGGCAAAGAGGTGAGCCAGTTCGTGCCGCATATTGTTGATAATTTCTTCGCCGGCCAGGGAATGGGTGCGCGGCAGGGCCACGGCAATTTCGGAGCGATTGTTGAGGGCGTGGGCAATGACGCCGGGGATCTGCTCGGCCAGCGGGTTGACTTCGTAGTAGCTTTCTTCAGTGGGAAAAAGCCGCAGATTGACCGGGGTTTCCAGTTTAATTTTAAACACTTGAATGAGGTCTGTGTAAATCTGGTCGATGAATTCCTGATAAAACTCGGCTTCTTCAATGCCGCAATCACATCCAAACCGGCGGCCATTGACGGATTCGGCATACACAATAATAAAGTATTCGGTCGATACTTCCTGCCAGTCGATTTCCGGCGGGGTGGGGGGGGCCTGCGCAGACGCCGTGAGCGGAATCCACATTGACAGCAAAATGGGAATGAATAAATAAAAAAGCGGCTTTTGCAAACGTGTCACTTTTGACCGGCTTTCAAAATTACAGGACGCAGTTGGGAAATCTATCCCCTCCCCCCCCCGCCCGGCCCCCCCGCGGGGGGGGGGGGCGCGGGGGGGGGGGAAAAAACGCGCGCCGCAGCTCTCATATAATACAAAAAA
>CAYWSS010000805.1:0-2709 GCA_964460505.1 uncultured Caldilineaceae bacterium
TTTTGCGGTATTGCTAATTTTCTTTTTTCGGGTTAATTTGGGTTAATTCGTGGCGGATTATTGCCTGGGAGGCGAGAGTATCTGCGCCCAATTGATTACCCGGCAGCGCCCTCACTTACATTCGGTAAATGTCTGGTATCTCAAAATATCCAGATGATGCAAGACAATTTCTTCGCGTACCTCAACAAAGGTCAACATATTGGCCACATTTTGCTCAAACAAGCCCACGCCGTCCAGACCCGGAGCCCAGCGCTCATTTTCCAGTCGAATAAACGGCCGCACAATATCGGCCTGTTTGATGATTTCGGCTCGCACCCGCTCCTTGGAAAGCTGCCCGATTTCGCTTTCCGGCTTGTTGTGTTTGTTTTCCACCCCCAGATACTCCCTGGCTCTATCGACAAATTTGTGCTTGTACCCACAAAAGCCGATAAACGGCTTTTCCAATATCCGGGTGATGCTGTCGTGCGGGCTGTACACCCGGACCACGGCATTTACATCCATTCTGCCGTCCACACCGCCGCCAAAGGTGTTTTCGGCATCCCACACAATCATGCGCCATTTGCGCTCATTGCCCTTGATGTCTGCCCCGGCGTCGGTGCGTTGGTACACAATCCAGTTGGTGCCGGGCCAGCCTCGGGCGTGCTGGGCGTAGGCTTGCAGAAACATGTACGAAAACACATTTTCCATATCAACCCGCCATTCCAGTTCGCCAATGTTGCCCGGATTGGTGAAATCGGCGTTGCCTACCCAGTTCTGATTATCCAGCCAGCCGCCATAGTTACCTTCTTTGGCCTCTTCGTAGTTGAACCATACGCCCCCTTCATCCCAGCCGCTCTCTTTGGAGATAATGTCCCACTGCGAATCTTTGTCAGAGTATGATTCAAAGAACTCATCGTCAATGCGTTCGGTCAGGTTGTAGAGGCCCCAGAATTCTCCATTGAGGTAGAGCAGCACCCACGAGCCGTGGGCAATGGGCTGTCCCATATCCCGGTGCAAGTTGCGCACCACCTGGTCGCCAATATATTTGGCCTGCTTGTAATGGTCATTAGAAAGTCCGGGAATGTCGTAAGCCACAAAAGAGTCGTTAAAGCTGGCCCGCAGAATGAGTTTATCGAACTTGGTCACGGTTGAATCTTCAAACAGAGGGTAATTCAGCTTGCCCGGCCCATTATACGCCTTGCGAAAGTAGAGGCGGTAAGATTTCTTTGGGCTGAACAACCGCGAGAAATGACCGTGGATTCTGATACCGGCGTTGACGTTAAATTGGCTCTGGCCACCGGGAGCAAAATATTCCATATTGATGGGGCGCTCCCACTCTTTGCCTTTGCCTTCGGGAAAGGCGTGCAGTACATTCAAGTTATTCCAATCGGTAACGATGGAAATAACAGGGATGGTTTGCTCGTATGTGGCAAAAATGTAAGATTTGGTGTAAGGGTTTCCAACCGGCGTTTCAGTATCATCAAACAGTTGCGCTCTGATTACCGCGCTCGTATTGATGGCAATTGCCTCTGTATAGGGTGAACTGGCGGCAACGGGCAAAGAACCGTTGGTTGTGTATCGAATGGTTCCGCCCGCCAAACTGTTCATGGTTAATAAAAAGGGTTGGTGGGTAACCGTTGAGTCTTGTGAAAAGGCAATGGTTTCGGGGATGACCACCGGTTGTGGCTCAGACACTCCATTTCCCTGCGCTTTAGATTCTGTGCTGTTTTGCGCTTCGGTCACCGTTCCTTCCTGGGCCAGGGCAAAACTTACATCGACCAGTAAGCAAAATCCGGTAACCCCGAGCGCAATCAGCGCTATTAAAATTTGTTGCAACAAACCAGTATTTAAAATAAATTGTTTATTCTGACTCAACTCAGACATGGATCCCCCCTTAAAAATAGGCCCTCATCCCCAACCCCTCTCCCGGTGGGGGAGCGGGGAGCCGCGTCAGCGACGGGGAGAGGGTAAAGATTTTTATTCTCATTGTCGTCCCGCTTGGGACTGTCATACTCCTTGTATAAAATGTTTGTAGCCAGATACGCAATGCAATGGACCTTTGGTCGTCTAACGCCACTCTGCTATCGCTTCAAGGCTGACTACGAGCGGGTAATAGCTATAAAAAGGATTCAAAAATGGTTTTTGCAGGGGTACGCATGAGGCTTGCTCCCACAAACTTCCATCACCGATAGTGCTTAAAGCGCAGTGTTGTGATAATTCTTTACTAACCGGAGATGTGTTTTGTGAGAGTGAGGTACAAATTTCAGGACTGAACTGCGTATTTACTGATGCAGATACAACGCACTAATTCTTACGAGGGAGCGGCATCTGACATGCTTCATTTTCTCCCAGGTTTTATTTTTTATTTCTGCCTCATAAATATATCACAAAGAGATAGAGATTACCACTAAGGAATTTGCGATTTCAGATTTACGATTAAACCCCCTCGGCCCAACCTATTCGTAAATCGTAAATCGTAAATCGTAAATGGACAGAGGATTTTTATGCTGCTTTAATTTCCTTCCGATATGATCGGGCTAAACTGTCAATAGATAATTTCGATACCATCTTGAAATACCGGGGTCTTGATAATGTACAGCAAAGCAGACACCCATATTCACACCACCTACAGTGATGGATTAATGGGCATTGTTTCATTCGGCCAAAATGAAGCGAAAGACAGGTTTACAATTTTCGCCATCAAAATCCTTCCATTCTGCCGTAGGTCTT
>CAYWSS010000806.1:0-2701 GCA_964460505.1 uncultured Caldilineaceae bacterium
ATTCGTAAATCTAAAATCGTAAATCGTAACTAAAACGCTACCCGCCTGCCCACTTGAGCTGAAACGTAAGGCCATCAATACTGGTTGTCAGCCCCACCAGAATAAAATCGGGCGGCGTTTGCGCTGCTATGGTTTGCCCAACAATTGCTGCCATATTGTGGGCACTGCCGGGCAGTAAAACCGCAGGGACGGTGAGAAAGCCCATCTTTACCCACTGGAGGCGGCTGACAACTTCTGTTCCCTGCATTTCAAGCAAAAGGCCCACGGTAACCACCGGTTCAAAGCCTCTGATTTTTAACCGTGTTGTAACCTGCATCTGCCCGTTGGGATTAAAGTCGATGGTTGCCGCCTGGCCGGCGGAGCGCGTGGCGATACGGCTCAGGCTGCGTTCCGAGACAAAAATAGTAGCATCCGGGGGGATTGTGGGGGGGTGAGTAATATCCGGCGGCGCAACCGGGCGGGTTACCAGTATCAACAAAAACAGCAGCAGCAGGCCAATTATTCCTCCCGCAATTAATCCGGCGCAGCCCCATTGCTTCATTGTAATTCCCTCACGCCAACCTGAATTTGCGTGTCTGTTGTTTGCAAATGGGTAAAGGTGATGGGAACGCCCAATGTGGCGGAAATTTCATCGACCATTACCTGCAGGTTTTGGTTGATGAGGGCTACATCCCCTTCAAAAACGTTGGAAAGCTGAAAATCAATACCCAGCACCTGGGTATCGAGCAGGTTTACCTGCAATGTTTGGCCGCTCAGTTGAAGTTCGAAGCGCCCGGTAATCTGTACGGGCACCAGCAACCCAAACGCCTCGACGGTTGTATTGGCCATAACCAAAACCTGGTTGCCGGGCAAAATATCAACCGTGGCGCTGCCGGCGGCAGGCTGCTCTGCAAATCTGTTTAAGAAATTTTCATCCAGAGTAATGAGCAAATCCGGGGAATTGGGAAAGGTGGGGGGAACATCCGGTACAGAGGCATTGGTGGCTGTGTTCAGCGTGATGAAAACAAGCAGACCTGCGCCTCCGAACAGGCCTAATATCACACCGCCCAAACAACCCAGCAGTCCGCAGCCTACCGGGTCTCCGTTAGAGGTGGGCTGGCCGTACACGGTCTTTATAACATCCGCATAACAACAGGGGCTTCTTTCCACAACTCTTCGAGTTGATAGTAAGCCCGTTGTTCCGGGGAGAAAATGTGGACAATTACCGAACCAAAATCAACCAGAACCCAGCCGGATTCGGCGCTTCCCTCAATAATGGCTCGTTGAGGGCCTGCCTTCTTTAGCGTGTCAACCAGTTCATCGGTGACGGCATTAATTTGCCGCTTTGATGAACCGTCACACAAAATGTAATAATCTGCCAGAAAAGTGACTTCCTGCATATCAAGCAGCAAAATGTTTGCTGCTTTTTTGCCGGCAATGGTATCTACAATGGCGTGAGCCAATTCGTTTGTGTTCAGAGGTTCCTCCGCTGTCTGTACAATGATATATCACAGATAATTTTTCTACTTGCAAAATGGTATCACAGAATTCAAAAGATGCAAACAAAATATGTAACTGTCCAGCCTGATTTTGCTCCAAAATACTTGCCGGCTGAATAGTTGTCGCCTTTTTTGAAGAAATTGGGGCTTCTGGTATCATTTGGGCTGTATTTATTGCATCAGATGGAGGTTTTGTGACAAGAAACACGGCAAGAATTATTGTTGCCTTTGGGGCAGGGCTGTTTTTGTTGAGGGCAGCCTCGCCCGCTGTGGCTCAGGAAGTGATACCCAATCAGGCGGTAAACTATGGTCTGTTGTTGCCCGTTGCGCTTACGCTGCTGTTTCCAATTGGGCTGCTGCTGCTCGTCAGCAGCGCCATGCCGGAAGATAAAGCTCCCGGCGCAGCCATAACCCTGGTGGTGGTGTGGAGCGTGGCCGCGCTGGCTTATTTTGGCGTCGGCTTTGCCTTTAGTTTTGGGGGCATTGCCCAGGTTAGCCCGCAACCGGAACTGGCCGGTCTCTACTGGGAATGGTATCCGCTGGACCAATCCGTTGATGTTGAAATTGCCCGGTTGTGGGGCGTTATTGCCTTGCAAGGGTGGGGGCTGTCAGGTGTGGCCTCTAATGAAAGTGTGCTGCTGCTCTTTTTGAGCCACGTGTCGTTAGTTGGGGTGGCAGCCATGGTTCCTGCCGGCGCCCTGCTGCAACGCGGTCGAGGTGCCGCCGCTGTGTTGACCGGATTATTGACGGGCGCATTCATTTATCCGGTAGCGGCCAATTGGTTGTGGGGCGGCGGCTGGCTGTCGAATGTGGGGGCAACGTTGGAATTGGGCCACGGATTGGTAGATTTTGGGGGAGCCGGCCCGATGTTTCTGGTTGGCAGCGCGGTGGCTTTGGCCGGGTTATTTGTGTTTCGCCCAACAGAAAATAATTCTGAGAATGTTGGCGCAGAAGCCGGCGATGCCTTTGATATAGAAAACCCGCCGGCCGGCAGCGCGCCAATGCCGTCTGCCTATCTGCCCCTTCTCAGCGTGTTGGGTGGGGGTTTGATGCTGCTGGCCTGGTTTGGTCTGTCCACCGGAATTCACAATCCGGCGGCGGTCAATTTTCTGCCCGCGCAGGCGGCGGTTGCCGGCTTGCTGGCCGCGGTATCCGCGGGATTAACTGCCGCCCGGGACCGTTTGGTTCCCCCCCGGGGAATTTACGCCGCGTGGGGCCTCCCG
>CAYWSS010000807.1:0-2699 GCA_964460505.1 uncultured Caldilineaceae bacterium
CCTCAATCCCCCCCGATTCGGGGGGGAAGTTAAGTCCTCCCCCCTCCTGAGGGGGAGTTAGAGGGGGGTAAGTAGTTACTTTTTTTATCCTGTTCATCCCGCCGTAGGTCCTGTCCCTTTATCTTGCTTTGCGCGGAGAACTGGACAGTTCTGGGGGTTGGGACTTTTAGTTTGGTAGTGCTACAATAAGGGTACAGGTTTTGGGGCAAATATAGTGTGTGTGACAATATGGCCGGCATTAAATCCTTAGAAAAACAACGGACACGAGATAAATCAAGAATTCACTTTTTTAAATTTTCTCAGACAGTTAACAATTTTGTAAGATATACCCCTTGGCGTAACTATGCTCTAAGCCTGGGATTGGTAGTTATGGTTACACTCATTGGCCTGCCATTTGACCATTCCTTTGACCACGCAAATATTGTTATGCTTTACCTGCTGGCTGAGGTGATTGCGGCTACACGCTTTGGATTAGGCCCTTCGATTGTGGCTGCCTTAGCCAGTGTTATTGCGTACCACTATTTCTTTATCCTCCCACGTTTTACTTTTGATGTTGAAAATGCGCAATACCTTCTGACATTTACCGGATTGCTCATTGTAGGCTTGGTGATAAGTACTTTAACCGCCAGGGTGCGTGAGCAAGCCAACGCAGCCGGGCGGCGTGAAGCCCAAACAGCAGCTTTGTATAATTTTAGCCGTTCCCTGGCAACTGCAATTGGGTTGGAGGCAATCATTCAAGCTGTTATTACGCACGTTAAACAAGTGTTCAATCGCGAGGTTGTTATCTTGTTGCCAAAACCTAAAAGCAACATGTTATCATCGTATGCTCACAACCCTGATTTCACTTTAAATGATCATGAGCAAGCGGTAGCAATCTGGGCTTTTCAGAATGGTGAGCCGGCCGGCCGGGGAACCCAAACCCTGCCGGCAGCCTCTTTACGCTATCACCCACTCCAAACAGCCGGAAGGGTAGTTGGTGCATTAGGCGTTAAACCAACAAATACCAGTGGGCATCTGACCATAGAACAACAACGACTTTTAGAAACTTTTGCCAGTCAGGCCGCAGTAGCTATTGAGCGGGTTCAATTGGATGAACAAGCCCAGCAAGCCCAGCTTCTGCGCGAAAAAGAGAAGTTACAAACAGCTCTGCTTAATTCAATTTCTCATGACTTGCGCACCCCCCTGGCCTCTATCACCGGCGTGCTCAGCAGTCTCCGCGATGATGAAGAGGTGTATCTTGATCCGGAAACCCAACACGAACTGGTCGAAAATGCCTATGAGGAGGCCGACCGCATGAATCGCCTGGTGGCAAACTTACTGGATATGGCTCGCCTGCAGGCCGGGGGAATGAAGGTGGTTAGAGAGCCGTGTGATGTGCAGGACGTGGTTGGGGTTGCCCTGGCAGAATTGACCAACAAATTGCAGAACCGTTCCGTTACGGTGGCTATTCCTGTTGCCTTGCCGCTGGTGCCGATAGATTTTGTCCTTATTTCACGCGTGTTGATCAACCTTTTGGACAATGCGCACAAGTATTCGCCCCCCGACACTCCTATAGAAATTCAGGCCCGGATGGTAGATAAACGGGTTGAGATTGAAGTAGCTGACCGTGGTTTGGGCATTCCCGAAGACGAAATTTTGCGCGTGTTTGAAAAGTTCTATCGGGTAAAGCGTACAGATCATGTCGGTGGTACCGGCTTGGGCCTTTCTATATGCCAGGGCATCATTGAAGCCCATGGCGGCCAGGTTTGGGCAAATAATCGTCGCGGCGGGGGGACAATCTTTACCTTGACTTTACCGGTGAACCAGCCGGAGGCCCCTGTATGAGCGAAGCCGGCCCCCGGGTCTTAGTTGTTGATGATGAACGGGCCATCCGCCGTTTTTTGCGAGCTTCTCTAACGGCCCATGGCTATACAGTTTTTGAGGCAGCTAATGGTCAGGAAGGTATGGGTGCTGTTGTTGCTCACCGGCCTGATCTAATTATTCTTGACCTGGGCTTGCCCGACGTAGATGGGTTTGAGGTAACTCAGCAACTCCGGGAATGGACGCAAACGCCCATCATCATTTTATCGGTTCAGGAGCAGGAAACCGATAAAATTGCCGCTCTGGATGCCGGGGCAGATGATTATCTGACCAAGCCTTTTGGGGTGGGTGAATTGATGGCCCGGCTCAGAGTGGCCTTGCGACACACCAATCAATCTTCAGACGAGCCAATTTTTACCTCTGGCCAATTAACTGTAGATTTGGCCCGACGCCTGGTACAGATCAACAATGAAGATATTCAACTGACTCCCACCGAATATGACCTCCTCAAACTGATGATCGCCCATGCCGGGAGAGTGCTGACCCACCAGCAAATCTTACGCCAGGTATGGGGTGTTGGGTATGGCAATGATTTGCACCTGCTGCGAGTCAATATCAGTAACCTGCGCCACAAAATTGAACCCGACCCGGCCCGCCCCAGCCATATTCTGACTGAACCGGGGGTAGGCTACCGGCTTCGCACCGAGATTTAACCTTTTTCGCTCACTATTGTAATGGTCAACAAGATGTTGAATACTTTGTAACTACTTAGGCACACACCTTTGTAGCCGCTATAGTAGCGTCCTTTTGCCGTTTTTACCCCCCCTCAATCCCCCCCGAATCGGGGGGGGAAGTTAAGTCCTCCCCCCTCAGGAGGGGGGAGTTAGAGGGGGGTAAGT
>CAYWSS010000808.1:0-2686 GCA_964460505.1 uncultured Caldilineaceae bacterium
ATAAAACCGATGACAGTTGTACTTGCTGTCGCATTTGTGAATTGCAAAGCGAGCATGACATGCCTGCGGGCCATGAAGACCACGGCGACCATGCCGGTCATGGGGGAGACGGTGGTCACGGAGGGCATGCCAACCATACCGGACACGAAATTATGTTTCGCAACCGGTTTTGGCTCATCCTGGTTCTAAGCATTCCCGTCATCATTTACAGCCCGGCCATTCAGGGCTGGTTTAACTACACCGCCCCTGTTTTCCCCGGCAGTTGGCTCATCGTACCGGTGCTGTCCACCTTCATCTTCTTTTATGGCGGCCTGCCATTTTTACGCATGGCAACCTGGGAACTGCGCAGGCGCACTCCGGGCATGATGACGCTCATAGCTGTGGCCATCAGCGTGGCTTACTTTTATAGTATGGCTACCCTTGTCTGGGATATTGGCGAAGATTTCTTCTGGGAATTGGTGACTCTGATTGACATTATGCTATTGGGTCACTGGCTGGAAATGCGCAGCGTGCGCCAGGCATCGGGCGCGCTGGATGCCCTGGCTAAACTCATGCCCGATACAGCCGAACTCGTTATGCCCGATGGCAGCGTAGAAGAACATCCGGCCGGCCACCTTAAATTAGATAATGTGGTTCTGGTGCGCCCGGGGGCCGGCATTCCCGCCGATGGTGAAGTGGTTGAGGGAGAATCGGAGGTTAATGAAGCAATGGTAACAGGCGAATCGAAAGCGGTTGACAAGACCGTTGGCTCGCCCGTTATCGCCGGAACGGTCAATTCCGGCAACAGCAGTTTGCGGGTGAGAATCACAGCCGTGGGCGACGACACCGCCCTCTCCGGCATTATGCGTCTGGTAGCCGAAGCACAGCAGAGCAAATCACAAACCCAACTCCTGGCCGACAGAGCCGCCGCCCTCTTATTTTATGTGGCCGTTGGAGCGGCGTTGTTGGCCGGCATTTTCTGGTCATTCTATTTTGGCGGCGTTACAGCACAAGTTGTTGCTATTGTTGTTACCATTTTGATTATTGCCTGTCCCCACGCTCTGGGGTTGGCCGTGCCGTTGGTCATTGCCAACACAACAGCCCTGGGCGCCAAAAACGGCATTCTCATCCGTGACCGGCAGGCGATGGAAACAGCCAAAGATTTAAATATTATCACCTTTGATAAAACAGGAACCCTGACCAAAGGCGAGATTGGCGTAGTGGGCATTGCCACCGCCGATGGCGTTGACCCCGACGAAGCGTTAGCCATTACAGCCGCCGTAGAGGGCGATTCAGAACATCCCATCGCTCGTAAAATTCGTAACACGGCGATAGAAAGGCAGCTCAAGTTACCAACTATCACCGATTTTGAAATTCTTAAAGGACGTGGCGTAAAGGCTATGGATGCGGGGCAAATGGTATATGTCGGCGGGCCGCGCCTGTTACAATTTCTGGAAGTGGAACGCCCGTCGCCCCTGGCCCAATTTGCCCAAACATCGGGTAAAAAAGGGCAAAGCGTCATTTACCTGATTCGTGAACAAGACGTGATAGCCGCCATCGCTTTGGCGGATGTGGTTCGGGAAGAAAGTGGTCTGGCCGTGCGAGCGCTGCATGAGCTGGATGTTGAGATAGCCATGCTCACCGGCGACAGCAAGGATGTGGCGAAAGCTGTAGCCGAGGAATTAAAGATTGACCAGTATTTTGCCGAAGTGTTACCGGCCGATAAAGACCAAAAGGTGATGGAGTTACAAAAGCAAGACAAGAAGGTGGGCATGGTGGGCGATGGCGTTAATGACGCGCCCGCCCTCACCCGGGCCAATATTGGCATTGCCATTGGCAGCGGCACAGATGTGGCCGTGGAATCAGCCGGGCTGATTTTGGTACAGTCTAATCCGCTGGACGTGGTAAAAATTGTTAAATTGAGCAAGGCCAGTTATCGTAAGCAGATGCAAAACATCTGGTGGGGAGCGGGGTACAACATTATTATGATTCCGCTGGCAGCCGGTGTTTTGGCGCCATTTGGCTTCTTTATGCCTCCCGCTTTGGGAGCCGTTCTTATGTCGTTCAGCACCATTATCGTGGCCATTAATGCCCAAACCCTGCGCAGTGTTAATCTGGCAGAGTAGAAAAAATGCAATGGGTATTCCAGTAGCGGTGGGCGTGCTGTTTCCCTTCTTTGGAATACTGCTCAACCCATTATTAGCCGGGGCCGCGATGGCCTTCTCGTCAGTCACGGTCGTCGGAAACGCCAACCGCTTGCGAGGGTTCAAACCCAAGTTTAGCGCAAAATAAAGAATAAGATTGGGAGACAGGGAGATAAAATTATCAAATCTCCAATTCTCAATCTTCCGGATTAAAGGAGTAACAATGATGACAACCGCACAAATTATCGTTACAGTTGGAGGTCTCGGCCTGTGTGTGTTTATTGCCTGGTTTTTCTGGTTTGCCCCCAAAGCCAAAACGCTGGCTGCTGTGGGGGTCGGTGGTATTCAAGAGGTGGCGGTTACCGTAAAGGGTGGCTACACGCCGGATGTAATTGTGGTTAGAGTCGGGCAGCCGGTTCGCTTCCATTTTACCCGCCAGGAAAACGCCGCCTGTTCAGAGATGGTGCTTTTTCCTGATTTTGATAAAAGTGCGCACTTGCCTGAAGGGAAAGATGTAACTGTAGAATTTACGCCCGAAAACGCCGGCGAGTATGAATTTCAGT
>CAYWSS010000809.1:0-2661 GCA_964460505.1 uncultured Caldilineaceae bacterium
AGCTTTGCCCCGGGTTATACAATATGAGAAGATACTTATTTGCCCCATCCTGCGCCGGATGGCAGCCGCTCTACCAGAGCATTGGTAATCTTCACCATAGTTTCGGTGGCCAGGGTGTCTGGCTTGGAAAGCACCGCCGGATTACCCAAACCGGCGGCCAGGAAAAACACCTCCGGGGAGGGCGGAACCACCCCGACGATCTTTGCGCCCAGTTGTTTTTCAATCTCTTTGGGAGCAATCAGGTTACTGGAGCGCGCTCTGGACACCACCATTAAGCCGGAACGATCAAATAGGCCCCAGGCTTTGAGCATCTCCACATCGCTGCGGGCGCAAGCAATTGAAACTGCCTCGGGTTCCATCACCAGCATAATCTGATCAGACTGTTCCAGGGCCAATTGCACGCCGCCCCCGGCTACCGAAGGCAGGTCCAAAAAGATATACTCGGCCTGCGGAACCATTGCTTCCAGAATAATATGGACGTGCGCTTCTGTTAAAATATAATCAGCTGCATCCCGAGGGCCGGCCAATATTCGTAACCCGGATTTATGGCGAACTAATCGGCGGGTAACGTCCGTTGACCTTATTTCTGCCGGCCCTTTTGATAAAATTCCGCCCAAATCTTCCGCCGGAGATACGTTTAGGTTGTATCCTACCGTGCCCCGGTTTGTTCGCAATTCGGCCAGAATCACTGATTTTTCCTGCGAGGCCAGGAGCGTTGCCATATTAACCAGCACGGTGGTTACGCCCACGCCACCCTTGACACCCACGGCAGAAATAATTTTGGCTTTGGGTGTTTGAACCCGCTTTGAACGCATCAACAGCGCCCCGGCCCGGGCGAGCAGTTCTTTATGAGAAACCGGCTTGGCCACATAATCGTCGGCGCCGGCTTGAAATCCATCCAGTTTATCTTCAACACTGGATTTTGCGCTTAAAACAATTATTGGCAGCCAGGCCGTAGCCGGATTAGAGCGCAGTCGTTCGCACACTTCCAGGCCGCTCATGTCCGGCATCATTACATCAAGGATCACCAGATCAGGCTCAATGGTTTCTACCATTCGCAAACCTTCGGCACCGTTTATTGCGGTGTGTACTTCGTACCCCCCTTTTTTAAAAATATGGGCGGCTAATCGCAGTGTTACATCGTCATCGTCAACTATTAAAATCCGTTCTTTTGCTGCCATTCGCTTTATCCTTGGACGGGCATATGTGTTGCGTTATAATCATTTTAACTAACTTTTTTAATGTTTACAATTCATCAATGGTACCGGATAGGCTAATTGTCCTATCCTGGTAGCGTCAGCTTATTTTTTAATCAGGATGATGAGTTTCAACGCGGACTTTGTGAGAACTGGAAAGTCCTGCCACCAACCTAATTGACTTGATTTGATTCTGAGGCTAACATACCTTCAATCAAACATAATGTAACCACCCCGCACAGGAAATTTAAATGTTAAAAACCGTTACTGCCACCAGATATGTAACCCCGCTGCGCGAAGGGGGGTCGCTGCCGGCCATTGTTGAAGCCGGCGACGGCCAACTGTACGTGATGAAGTTTGTGGGAGCCGGCCAGGGGCCAAAGGCGCTCATTGCAGAGCTGATAGCCGGGGAGATCGGGCGCATCCTGGGGCTGCGCGTACCAGAGATCGTCCTGATGGAGTTAGACTCCATGGTGGCCCGATCTGAGCCAAATGCAGAGATACGAGACTTACTTTTAGCCAGTGCCGGGCGGCTCAACCTGGGGTTGCGCTATTTGCCCAATGCCCTGGATTTTAATTTACTCCTCAAGCCACCACCCGACCCGGATCTGGCCTCAAAAATTGTCTGGTTTGATGCCTACGTTACCAATGTAGACCGCACCCCACGCAACGTTAACCTGCTCAGCCGGCAAGACGAGTTGTGGCTCATAGACCACGGCGCGGCACTCTACTTTCACCACAGTTGGGATGATTATCTGGCCAGAAGCCGCACACCCTTCAGCCTCATCAAGGAGCACACGCTCATCTCATTTGCCAACAAGCTGCCCCAGATTGACGCGGAGATGCGCCCGCGACTGACCCCGGAGCTTATTCAGCACATTGTCAGTCTCGTCCCCAACGAGTGGCTGGGGCAAGAGGCAGATTTTGCCAATCTTGCCGAACACAGGGAAGCTTACGTGGCCTACCTGCTCAGCCGGTTGGAAGCATCATCAATTTTTGTAGAGGAAGCGAATAATGGCCGCAAAAAGCTCGTTTGATTACGCCATTGTGCGAGTGGTCCCCCACGTTGAGCGGGAAGAATTCATCAACGTGGGCGTTATTCTGTTTTGCCGGACCCAAAGCTTTCTGGATGCTTGCATTAATTTAGATACGGAGCGATTCACTGCCCTGGCCCCTTATATTGCTGTTGAACAAATGCAGTGTCACCTGAAACTCATCCCGCAGATTTGCGCGGGAGAGGGCGACCACCCCATCAGCCAGCTAAGTCAGGCAGAGCGATTTCATTGGCTGGTGACACCGCGCAGCACCTCTATTCAGGTATCGCCGGTACACAGCGGCCTCTGTTCCGATCCGGCTGCATCGCTGGCGCATTTGATGAACACCATGGTGTTGATAGAGGCTAAATAGCGCATTTGTAACTACTTACCCCCCTCTAACTCCCCCCTCAGGAGGGGGGAGGACTTAA
>CAYWSS010000810.1:0-2657 GCA_964460505.1 uncultured Caldilineaceae bacterium
GCATGACACCTCATCTTTCTAAAAAGTTCCGGTTTCAAACTAATCTCAGTATAAGAAATGAGAATTAATCAACTTGCCCGTTTGCTCGTATTGCGTACTGCGTATAATTTTGCTCTTTACGCAACACGCAACATGTTGCCGTCACCAATTGGATAAGTTATTCAGGCGCCATTCCAACGGGCAGTTTGCCATTGTTATTGCACTATTTCCAAACCAACGCCGCTAATATCAATGCTATCAGGTGAATTGCCGGATGTGAGCTTTACCTTTATTAGCGATGCGTCCGCCGGTGGTAACGTGATTTTGTGTTCAACAAGAGATTGAGTGACCGGCACCGAAGTGATGACCGTGTTGCCAACCAGCACAGCAATTTCCTGATTGCTGCTTTGCCCAACCACGGAAAAAATCAGCGTTAACGGTTGGCCGGAAGGTGGGTGGTGAATAAATAGCTCGGCTTCCTGCGCCAATGCCCGGCGGGTAATCAGGCCATCACCGTGGTCCGTGCGTTTGCCCCAGCCGTCTCCCAGGCTCAGGTATGGCTGCGTATTTTCCAGCGGAGGCGTTCGGTACACTTTCAACCGGCCATCGTCGTACACCGGCGTTGAGTCCGGCAGCGCCGCAAAAACCCACTGTTCGGTGCCATCACGTTCCGGGCCGGGCGGCATCTGAAAATAATCCAGCACAATGTACCGCAGGTTAAAATCGAAGAAGATAGTTGGGGCAATCTCGGCCAAAGATTGATTGATGATATCCGGACCAAGATTCTTCCAATGCTGAAAGACAGGGGTGCGCCAGGCCAGTTCCTGCGGATTATCCCGCGAGGTGTAGGCCGTAAGCAGTCGTTTACCGTGGGCGGTCTGGTGCAGCAGCGGCGTGGGGCGGTCCCAATTCATCGGCAGTTCGGCAATGGTGTAATCCTCCCCATCGCTGCCAATATTGTAATAAAATTGCGGCGTGTCGATTTGAGAGACGGGATAAGGGGCCGGCAGAAATTCAAAACAGATCAGCCCTCCGGCGACAACCGGGAACCACAGATAACTTGCGTGCCGCGTGTGTCTGCCCTTTGATAATTGATAATTGCTAATTACTAATTGAATCTGTGCGATTGCCACCGAGGCTAATACCCCGATGCTGAGCATAATCATCAAATCGTACCGGCTGAGGGAGCGAGTCAGGTTGATGAAGGGAATGGTGTTGTACAGCAGCAGGTAGGGCAGCGGAATTTGCCAACTGCCAATAGAGAAAATATGGCCATTAATGTGCAGATACGGCCCCAGCGCCATCACCAGAAAAACCAGCCCAATCCACGCCCAAAATCTGACAATGGTTGATTTCCAGCCCCGAATAATTGCAAACAGAGCCAGCAGTAGCGGCACAAATCCGGCAAATATCAGACGCTCCGAGGTGGTGCTGGTGAAATTATTGGCTATCCCCGCCGCCCATTCGCCCCACAGGGGGTGCATTTCGGACGGTGTAACAAAGGCCAGTAAATCGGCGGAGAGAGTAATGTTCTGGAACAGCCCTGTTTCTAAATCCGGGCGACTGCCGGCGGCCCGCACCATTGGGATGAGCAGCGGTGACAGAATAACTCCAAACCCAACGCCAATAGCGAGCGCGACCAAAATGGGGCGAAAAAATGGATTACTGCCGGGCTTTCGCCCCCCGTCCCCCATCGAACGCCGGTTTCGCCACACGACCCACAGCAGCACGACAGCGGTAAACATCAGCAGGTACAGCGTGTGGTACCAATCTACCAGCGTGGCTAAAATTAGAAACAGGCTGGTGATAGCCGCGTTGCGCCACTGCCCGGCGGGTGGCGGATTCCCGGCAGGCAGCCAGGGGTCGAGGGTGCGTAAAAGCCACAGAATATAAAATGGCGGCCAAATCATGCTGAACACCTGCATATGCCCTAACAAATGGGCCATATGAAAGGGTGACATTGTAAAAATAAGCCCGCCAACAAAGGCGGCTCCCCGCAACCCGGCCTGCCCCGGAAACATCTTGTTGAGAGCGTAGAGTGACAGTAAATATGCGCCCAATCCGGCCAGCACAAAACTCAAAAAAACTACGCTGTTGTAGGCTACGGCCAGGCCAAAATTAAGCTGAATGGGCAGCGTCCACATCCCGTTAAAGATGTTGAGCGTGTGAAATAGCAGGCTCACACCGCGGGGAGCATCCAGATAATCAGTAAAAAATGGATTAGTGCCTGCTACTAAAAAGGCCTGTTTTACCCACCACAAATTCCAGTAATTCTGCCAGCCGTCAAAGCCATCGCCGGGAATACCGTCTAAAAAATGAAGGATAGCGGGCCAGGTCATCACTACCGTAAGCAGAGAATATCCTGTTAGCGCCCATAAGGTATATCTGGTCTGAAGTTTCATTTTCAAGCGTACCATTTTTCGTACTTTCTCAATACCCCATAATGCGTGGGGCACTATAGTATTTCGGGGTGGGTAGTGGTGGAGTCCAAGCCTTTAGGCTGGTTAAACATCAAACCTAAAGGTTTGGACTCCTGTCTCCCCCCTTTTTTGAGAAGATACCGTTTTTTGTAAAAGCCGGGAGTAAAGGGGCAGCGCCAACTCCCAACTCCTAATTCCTAATTCCTATACTGAAAACAGAATGAGAACGGAACTTTTGAGATGTCATTCCCGCGTGCT
>CAYWSS010000811.1:0-2648 GCA_964460505.1 uncultured Caldilineaceae bacterium
GGCCCGGCGTAAAAGCGGTCATCCACTACAAAAATATTGCCCGGGTGCGCTACGACTCCGGCGGGCAGAGCTACCCCAACCCCCACCCCTACGATCAGGTGAGCTTTGACAACAAAGTACGCTACGTGGGCGACAGGGTGGCCGCCGTAGCCGCCGAATCGCTGGAAGCGGCGGAAGAAGCGCTGAAACGCATCAAGGTAGAGTACGAGGTGTTGCCGGCAGTGTTTGACGAAAATGAGGCCATTGTGGATGGCGCCCCCGTTATCCACGATGAGCCGGATATGGCAGACGCCTACGATGCGGCGCGCAACATCAGCCACTACATTGAAGCCGAAGTGGGCAACGTAGAGCAAGGTTTTGACCAGGCCGGCCAGGTATTTGAGCAAACCTACCGGGTGCATCAGGTGCAGCAAGCTCCCATTGAGCCGCATATTGCCATCAGCTACTGGGATGCCGACGAGCGGCTGGTGATTCGCAGTTCTACCCAGGTGCCGTTCCACGTGCGGCGGATGGTGGCCCCGCTGCTGGGGCTGGCGGTTAAGCGCATCCGGGTCATAAAACCGCGCATCGGCGGCGGCTTTGGGGTAAAACAGGAGATGCTCATCGAGGATATTGTGGGGCATCTGACCATTGCCACCGGCAAACCGGTCAGGCTGGAGTTGACCCGGGCCGAAGAATTTATGTCGAGCCGCACCCGCCACCCGCAAACCATCACCTACAAAACCGGGGTTGACAAAGACGGTATTCTGGTTGCCCAAAAAATGACGGTTGTCGCCAACACCGGTGCATATGCCACCCACGGCCTGACTGTACAAACCGTCACCGGCCTGCGTGGACTGAGCACCTACAACTGCCCCAACAAACGCTTCGATTGCAAAGTGGCCTACACGAATATTCCCGTGCCGGGGGCCTACCGGGGCTACGGCGCGCCGCAGGCCCTGTTTGCGCTGGAAGTCCACATGGAAGAAATTGCCGAAGCGCTGGGCATGGATGCGCTTGAATTTAAGCGCAAAAATTGGGTCAACGCCGGCGACCCCATCGACATCGCCCCGCATCTGGGCGAGGGCGAAGCCGACAACGTCATCGAGGTGCCGCTCATTCAATCTAACGGGCTGAATGAGTGCGTGGCTCAGGGCATGCAGGCCAGCAACTGGAACCGGCGCAGCGAGCCGGGCTGGAATATGGTGCCCGGCAAACCACACCTGCGGCGCGGCCTGGGGCTGGCGGTTTGTATGCACGGCACGGCCATTCCCGGTTTGGATATGGGGGGGGCCAGCATCAAAATTAATGACGATGGTTCATTCAACGTGCTGGTGGGTGCCACCGATTTGGGTACCGGCTCTGATACCGTGCTGGGGCAAATTGCCGCCGAAGTGCTGGGCGTTCGGCTGGAGGATATTATTGTTTATTCCAGCGATACCGATATGACCCCGTTTGATACCGGCGCGTACGCCTCCAGCACCACCTACATTTCCGGGATGGCCGTAAAAAAGGCCGCCGAACAGGTGCGTGAGCAGATTAAAGAACGGGCCGGGCTGATGCTCAAGCTGGAAGACTGGAGCGGCGTTACCCTAAGCGACCGGCGCGCCCACGCCCCGGACGGCCGCTCGGTGACGCTGGAAGCGCTGGCCCTGCACGCCCTGCATCAGGACCAGCAGCGGCAAATCATGTCCACCGCCAGCTACGTATCCTACGATTCGCCGCCGCCTTTTGCCGCCCAGTTTGCCGAGGTAGAGGTTGACATTGAAACCGGGCAGGTGACGGTGGTCAAACTGGTCATGGCCGTAGATTGCGGCGTAGCCATCAATCCCATCACCGCCAGCGGCCAGATTGAGGGCGGGATGACTCAGGCGCTGGGCTACGGCCACTGCGAAGAGATGGCCTACGATGCCAAAGGCCGCATGGTGAACGCCGCCTTTGGCCCCTACAAAATCTATCGCGCCGACGAGATGCCGGAAATGGATGTTATTCTGGTGCAAACCCTGGAGCCCAGCGGCCCATTCGGGGCCAAAGCCGTGGCCGAAATCCCCAAAGACGGGGTGGCCCCGGCGCTGTCTAACGCCATTTTCAACGCCACCGGCGTGCGCATCAGAAACATCCCCTTCACCCCGGAACGGGTGTGGACGGCGTTGCAGGAGAGCGGCCGGTAGCGCAGCAAACAGAAACGGCCGCTGAAAGCACAATCGAACGGGAAACAAAAAGCCCTCGCGCTATCAAAGTGCGAGGGCTTTTAATGTATCTTCCACGTAATCCAGGAATTCAAAACTCATACCGGAATCACCTCACTAAAATGCGTTTACCGATACGTTTTCTCAAATTTTTTTTGATAGTACATCGGCTTTCATTTCCAATACGTTGCTTAAATAATACTCAAGGTTGACTAAATCCAGCAGGTCAATTCGTGGCGGCCTTTCTAATTCAATCAAAATATCAATATCACTATCGGCGCGTTGTTCGTTGCGAACATAGGAGCCAAATACACCAATTACGATTACGCCGCACCTTTCGGCCAGGTAAGGTTTTTGCTCTCTAAGGATTTTTTTGATTTCGGGCAGAGTTTTCATGACACCTGAATTGTACCTGCTCTTCCGGCTTAAGGAACCGGGATTAAATAACTTGTGCATTTAGGAATGGCGTTTAAGCCTTAA
>CAYWSS010000812.1:0-2635 GCA_964460505.1 uncultured Caldilineaceae bacterium
ATGCACGGCGCCGTGGCTGCCGGCAAAGCAGCGGGCGGCTTCGATACTATTGTGGAGGCCAGCCGGCAAATGGCCGGCCTGCGCAATACCTCGTACCAGCCCATCGCCGAAAACAAAGCCGTGTACGACCAGCTTTTCAGCGAATATGTAACCCTGCACGACTACTTTGGTCGCGGGGCCAATGACGTAATGAAACGACTCAAGGAATTAAAACGAGAGGTCAGGAGTTAGGAATTTGGGATCAGGAGTTAGGAAAAACCTAAATCCCAACCCCTAACTCCTTTTAGAGGTAAAAATGTTAGAAGCTTTACGAGAAGAACTGCACCAACTCCACATGGAGTTGCCTGAAAACGAACTGGTAAAATGGACCGGCGGAAATATCAGCGCGCGCGACCCGGAAAGCGGATACGTGGTGATTAAACCGTCCGGCATCCGCTACGAGGATTTAAATCCGGAATACATGGTCATTGTAGACCTGGAAGGGAATGTGATTGAGGGCGACCTCAACCCGTCGTCCGATACGGCCAGCCATCTTTACATTTACCGCCACCGGTCCGATGTTAACGGCGTGGCGCACACCCACTCGCCGTATGCCACCGCCTTTGCCGTGGCGGGTAAACCGATTCCGGTCTACCTGACCGCCATTGCCGATGAATTTGGCGGCCCCATTCCCTGTGGCGGTTTTGCCCTGATTGGCAGCGAGGCCATCGGCAAAGTTGTGCTGGAAGCCATTGATGATTCGCCGGCGGTGCTGCTGAAAAATCACGGGGTGTTCACGGTTGGCGCCACGGTAAAATCTGCCGTAAAGGCCGCGGTTATGACCGAAGATGTGGCCAAAACCGTGTGGCTGGCCCTGCAAATAGGCCGGCCGGAAGAAATCCCGGCAGAGGATGTAGAAACGTTGCACGACCGGTACACCAATGTTTACGGGCAGTAGGACGTTGGCTGTTTTCAGGGTTTAACCAATATTGCGTATTTCGTATTGCGTAACACGCTCCGGACACGCAATACGCATCACTCCACCCCCTGCATTGCCAGCCAGTTGTGAATGGTTTTGGCCGTTTTGTGTTTGCTGTTTATCAATTTTCTCCGGGCAAGTTGACTTCCGCTATAGCTACGTTTATTCTACCCTGCAACCGCAATTTCGAGAATTTTATTCGTTGCCGGAGGCTGCCACCCGTGAAAACAATGCCGCCCAAAGGAATGTCAATTGAGTATTTTGACGATAAATTGGTCATTACCCGCTCTTGGTTAAAAAAGAGGCAGCACCTTGGCACGATTGGCGTGGGGCTGTTTATTACCCTAATTTTCCTCTTTCCGGCAATAACAGATGCCAGGTCACCAGCGGGCATTTTTCTGACGCCCTCATTTTGGATGGTGCTCTACTTTTTCGGCTCGGCGCTGTATGGATTTGTTAATAAAACGGTAGTTACGGTCAGCTCCAGGCAGCTAACCATCAAGCATAGGCCACTCCCGTGGCCCGGCAACAGGCAACTGTCTCCCGATGATATCGAACGGGTGTGACCAAAATGAGTTGGAAGTCAGGCAACTCTCTGCTAAAGTACGTTTGCAAAAACTACTTAAAGGAGAAACGTGATGACTTCCAACCCAGAAATGATTATACAAATTTCTCTGATTTATCTATCCAGTGGTTACAACAACTGCGTAAGTACTGGTAATGCTCTTCCAACACCTTGAGCATTTGCTGAAATATTTGGTTGCCAACAGCTCAATTTCTGGTTACGTCAGTGAGTTAATGTCACAAGAGGAGAAAAGAAGAGCCACCATAAACAAGCAAACAATGGGGCAGTTAATCGGACAGTATATCGAAATTTCTAATCCTGAACCCCGGGAAGTTTTAGAAGAGCCAAAAAATCTTAAGCAAGAACAGTTTATATGGTTAAAATATGGGCTTGGAGATTCTACTTATTACGATACAAAGAAAAAAGCTTTGGCCAAAATAGTTGATGATAGAAATGAACTAATTCATCACATTTTACCCCAATTTGATCCCACCTCAATTGAAAGCTGTGCCCAAATTGAAAAAAAACTTAATGAACAGCGGGACAATATTGTTAGGCAAATTGATGACTTAAAGCTAGAAATAGATGCACTGCAGGAGTCAGTGAAATTAATGGGATCATTTCTTAATTCGCCTGTAGGAAGGAAAGAACTTGAAAGAGTTGAAGCATTTTCAAAGCGAAGTTCCTTGATTTGGCTGCTTACCGACATTGCAGAACAAACGGCAAGACCAGATGGGTGGACTTCAATAGATCGTGCTGGATATCTTATTAAGCAGCGTGTACCCGAAGAAATTGCTTCACTAAAAGAATTTTTTGGGTATACCTCTCTAAAGGCGTTCATTCTTGACGCAAAAATTTTTAATGTATATGAAGAGCCTACCAACAACGGCAGCATTAGAATACTGTATAGAAAAAAACCAGATTCGGAATTATCAAATGCCTAACAAGCGGTACCAGTCCGATAGCAGGAACTACGCACCTGCTGCGGCTTTATCGGGCCTCAAAACACCCACTGCGCCCCAAACTCACACCCGGCCGCATCACTGCCCGAAGAGGCCGGTGTTACGGGCCAGATTATTCGGGAACAAAATGTCGGATTAGCCGGCAATAAA
>CAYWSS010000813.1:0-2632 GCA_964460505.1 uncultured Caldilineaceae bacterium
TTCGTGTTAATTCGTGCAATTCGTGGCAAATTCTTTACTTTGATCCTGCGAAATCATGGAGAGCCAAAAAATTTAACCGGCAGAACGCCTGCTGCTTCAGGAGCGCACCTTTTTGCCCTTTGGGTCATACATGGGGCGCAGCGAAGCCCTGGCCGGATAGCGTGTGCCGGCTACCTTAATCTCGTAGCTGCCGCTTCTGATGAAGCCGGCGGTGACGCCGGCTTCGTTTTCAATCTCGCCCAGGCCCACAGCTGCGCCCAGGGTGTGGCCATAAGCTCCGGCCCGAAGGTAGCCAGCCAGCTCCCCATTGCGGTAAATTGGCTCGCCCCCATACAGCAACGGCTCCGGGTCTTCCAGCAGGAAATGCGCGAGGCGGTATTTTAAAACCCCCTCTTCCCTGTGCCGCAAGAGCGCCTCTCTGCCAATAAAGCCGCCGGGCTTGTCAAAGGCTACGGCAAAACCCAGGCCCACTTCCAATGGCGTGTCTGTATTGTCGATGTCGTGGCCGTAATCGCGGTAGCCTTTCTCCAGCCGCAGCGTGTCCAGCGTCTGGAAGCCGGCATGTTTCAAGCCCACAGCTTCACCCGCTTCCACCAGCAAATCAAAGACGTGAAGCGCAAACTCGGTGGGCACGTAAAGTTCCCAGCCTAATTCGCCCACATAGGTTACGCGCAGCGCCTTGACCAGCGCATAGCCAATATCAATCTCCTGCATGGTCAGGTAGGGGAAGGCTTCGTTCGACATATCCGCATGGGTAAGGCTGCTGATAAGCCGGCGCGATTTTGGCCCCTGAACATTGAGGATGTTATAGCCGGAGGTGACATCGGTGACGAAGACATACGCTTCAGGGGGGATGTGATGCTTCAGCCAGGTTTCAACATGCCGGTGAAACAGGTCCACCACCACCAGCAGATAACAATCTTCCGCCAGGCGCGTGACTGTCATATCCGCTTCAATTTTACCGCGTTCATTCAACCACTGGGTGTAAACAATGTGGCCGGCCGGCCCCGCCACGTTGTTGGCGCATATCCGGTTGAGAGCCTTTTCCGCATCCCGCCCCTGAACCAGGAATTTGGACATATGGGTCAAATCCATCAGGATAACATCCTCGCGGGCAGCCTTATGCTCTGCCGCCGCGTACTCAAACCAGTTCTGGCGGCCCCAGGAAAATTCAACCGTGGGTTCAACCCCCTCCGGCGCGAACCAATCGGGATACTCCCAGCCAACGGACTGGCCGTAGTAAGCCCCGGCCCCGGCCAGACGCTCGTACAGGGCCGATTTGCGCACGTTGCGGGCCGTTGTGGGTTGGGAGTTAGGCCAATCGATATATTGCCAGCCGAGCAACTCCACAATCCGGTCGTGCAAGTACTTTGGGTTGTTTTGAAACGGCATCATGCGACTGATGTTGATTTCACTGACATCGACCGGCGGCAGGCCGTCCACAATCCATTGCGCCATAATTTGACCGGCCCCGCCCCCCAGCAAAATGCCCAGCGAGTTGAACCCCGCGGCAACAAAGAAGTTTTTCAACTCCGGCGCTTCGCCCATTAGCGTACCCATATCAGGCGTAAAGCTTTCCGGGCCGCAAAAAAACTTGTGTACCCCGGCCTCTTTCGCTACCGGGATGCGCTCCATCGCCGTTTCAAGGTAAGGCATCAGGCGATCCCAGTCCGGCGGGATTTCACCAAAGCTAAAATCTTCGGGGATGCCTTTCATACCCCACGGGCCGGCTACCGGCTCAAACATACCCAGCATCAGTCCGCCCATTTCTTCACGGTAGTAGGCAAACAGGTCAGGGTCCTCGACAATGGGCAAATCCCGGTGCATCCCCTCGATGGGTTCAGTAATTAGATAGTAATGTTCTGCGGCGTGAAGCGGCACAGCAACGCCGGCCATCTTGCCTAACTCCCGCGCCCACATACCGCCGCAGTTGACCACGTATTCCGCCTCAATTTCTCCCCTGTCCGTGACAACGCCGGTCACTCGCCCCCGAGCTTGCTTAATTCCGGTCACTTTGGTCTCTTCCCAGATGCGCGCGCCGCCCATTTTGGCCCCTTTGGCCATCGCTATTGTGGTGTCAATCGGATTCGTCCGGCCATCATCGGGCGTGTAGAAGCCGGCCAGGATGTCGTTGGTTTCAAATAAAGGCCACATTTTCTTGACTTCGGCCGCAGAGATTTCTTCGGTATCTACGCCATACATGCGGCAGAAATCAGCCCGCCGGCGGAGGCTATCTAAGCGCTCATGGTTGCCGGCAATCTGCATATAACCATTCGCTCTGAAGCCCGTTTCCTGACCGGTTTCCTCCCCAAGCCTTTCGTAGAGGTCACGGGTGTATTTAGCCATATTAATGGTGGTTTCAGTTGAAAAACCACTGACAATCAGCCCCGCCGCGTGCCAGGTGGTGCCGGCTGTCAGTTGGCTGCGTTCCAGCAGCACCACATCGCGCCAGCCAAGTTTGGTCAGGTGGTAGGCTACGCTGCAGCCGATTACGCCGCCGCCAATAATGACAACTTGCGCCTGGGTGGGAAAGGAAGTGGACGATGTTGTTGTTGAATGTGTTTCAGTCATTTTGTTCTCCTCTGTAAATACCCCTCTCCCAAATTGGGAGAGGGGGAGTCGCGTCAGCGAC
>CAYWSS010000814.1:0-2631 GCA_964460505.1 uncultured Caldilineaceae bacterium
ACTACCCCCCCTCTCTCACTCTCCCCAACAGCGGGGGGCCAACGGTGCCCAAAAAAGACACCCAGCCGTTGGATGGCGCATCCCCCACCAGCCGCTGGCAGCCCGGCGAACAGGTCATCGACCCGCTGACACTACCCTTGCCCAAAAACCTGCCGGCCGGAACATACACCCTGTTTACGGGCATGTACCGCCTCGACACGCTGGAACGTTTACCCGTTTCCAACGATACCTCCGGCGAAAATGCCGTGTTGCTGGGAAAGGTGACAATAGAATGAGCAAGGGGGCAGAGGCGCAGAGAGGCAACATGGCCGGAGAGCCGGAGAGCAGCGGCGAATTGACCTCGAAACAAAATACGCATCACGCATCACGCATCACACCATACGTCACGCTCTTAATCCTGTTCTTCCTTGCCCTCCTCCCCCGCCTGTTTGGGCTGGATCGATTTTTAACCAGCGACGAAAACACCAATATTTTTTATGCCGGCAGCGATGTAATTGCCGCCTTTCTGCGCGGCAACTGGCGCGGCACCTACTGGCATTTTTATCCCGGCGTCACCATGAGTTGGCTTGATGCCCTGGGCATGGGCGGGCAATATTTAATGGATGGGCTGCGCGGCGCGCCGCTGCCTTCCTTTGAAGCGTATATCCACGGCAAAATCCTGTCGCTGATTGTGGCCAATCGACTGCCGTATGCAATTTTGAGCGCGGCTGCGGGGCCGGCTATCTATTTTCTGGCTGCAAAATTGTTCCCCCGGCGAGTGGCCCTGCTGAGCGCCCTGTTTCTGGCCTTCGACCCATTCTACCTGGCCCACTCGCGGGTAGCGCACGGAGATGCTCCTGTTGCCGTATTTATGGGCATATCTGCGTTATCGTTCTTTGCCTATATTCAGCAGGAAAGCAACTTTGGCAGAAAAGCTGCTTCTCTGCCATTACTCCAGGCGCTGCGTGGCGCACTAAATCCGTATCTGATTACCTCCGCCGTTTTTGGGGGGCTGGCGGCGCTAACCAAAGCCCCCGGCCAATTTATGGCCGTTTTCATTGTGATGATGTCCATAATTTACATCGCCCTGGAATTGTGGCAGCACCGCCGGCAGCCGGCCACCCAAACCGGCGCCGGCTCAAAACATCCCCCGAACGGCATCCAATTAAATACGCAACACGCAGTGCGTAATATACTCTCCCGCCGGCTCACCGTCATCGGGGTGTGGGGCCTCATTTCGTTAATTATATTTATCCTGCTGTGGCCCTCTATGTGGGTAGACCCCGTGGGCACTATGCGCCAAATGCTGGCCGAAACCTTTGGAAAAGTGGAAGAAGGGCATCTGGTCTATTTCTTCGGGCAACCCACTCTAAACCCCGGCCTGTGGTTTTACCTGGTTGTCATTCCGTTTCGCCTGACCCCGATAACCCTGCCCGGCGCCTTGCTTTCACTGCTTTTATTTGCGCCCCAAATCAGAAAATCAGCTAAAATTGACCTGACCACATCTGATAAAATGGACCCGCCGGCGCGACTTTCTCCGCTGTTTCTGGTCTGGCTTTTTACCATCACGCTGTTATTATTTGGAAACCTCAGCCCCAAAAAGCAAGACCGTTATCTGCTGCCCCTATTCCCAATGCTCAACCTGCTGGCCGCCGTCGGGTGGACAGGCGCCATCAATCTCACACTCTTCTTTCTTTCCCGCAAAATTCAGCGCCCGGAAAAATCTTCATCCTTCACCCTTCACGCTTTGCGCTCATCCTTCATTGCCCTCCTTCTTCTAATCCACATCATTCCCGTATTTACTTACTACCCCTACTATCTCACCTATTTCAACCCGTTGCTGGGTGGCCCCGAACGCGCCGCAAAAACCACCCTGATGGGCTGGGGTGAGGGAATGGAGCAGGTGGCGGCCTATCTCAACGCCAAAGCCAACGCCAAAAATCTGGTCGTGGCTTCAACACCGTCGCAAACATTATTACCCTATTTTGCCGGTACCGGCGAAAATTTCTACACCAACGACATCGCATTTCGCTCTGACTACGTGGTGTTGTACCTGGCCCAAATGCAGCGGCTGGCTCCCAGCCCTGAAATTGTGCGCTACTTTGAGGCCCGGAAACCGGAAAAGGTAATTACAATTCAGGGGGTGGATTACGCTAAAATATATCCCAATACCCGCCGTATCCTGACCGGCATCCCCCCCGATGCCCGGCCCGCCAACATTGGCCTGGGTAATGTTATTCGACTGGCCGGGTACAAAATCCAGCCGGCGCCGCCCGAAATTACGCTCTATTGGCACGCCCTGTCTCCTCTGGATACCAACTACACCGTTTCTGTGCGGGCCACCGCTGCGGACGGCAGCCGGTTGATTCAACAGGACCAGTGGCCGGGGGGTGGCTTGCTGCCCACCAGCCAGTGGCGGCAGGGCGAATACGTGGTTGGCAACCACCCGCTGGATATTTCTCCCGCCGCCTTCTTCGCAACAAGCTGGAACGCGTCAATGCCGACCGCCATCCCGTTCGACTTGGCGTTCTTGCCGGTCACTTCGACAACCACGGGATCCGGCAACGCGGTCACCGTCACCTCGCCAAGTGAGATCGGCCCGGTCGGTGTCATCTTCTCCGCGTACATGTCCATCGGTTTCCCAAGCTTTTG
>CAYWSS010000815.1:0-2630 GCA_964460505.1 uncultured Caldilineaceae bacterium
TGTGGTCTGCTCGTGATGAACATCCATATAGCCTGCATCAATGACAGCGTGGTCTCCCTGTCGAATCTGTAGGCGAGCCAAATCAAGCCCGTACAGCGTGGCGCTCTTATCAAACAAAACGGTTTGGGGCGAATTTAGATACTTTGGAACCTGGTCTGCGGCCAGGGCGCGCGCCCCAAACCCAATAACCTGCCCCTTTGGATTTCTGATAGGGATGATAAGCCGGTTGCGAAAGCGGTCATAGCCCGGCGAACCGTCATCCCGTTCAACAATTAATCCGGCGGCTAACAAATCTCCATTGGAATAACCACGTTCCAGAAAATGACGTTTTAGCGCTTCCCACTCGTTCAGGGCGTACCCCAATTGAAATGTGGCTACAGTTTCTGCTGTTAATTCCCGTTCTGCCAGATAAGTTCTGGTGGCGGCCCCCGCCGCAGAAGCGCTAAGCAATTGATAAAAATAGGTTGTTGCCGCCGCGTTCAGTTCAAATAATTTTTCGCGTTGCTTATCCTGTTGCTTTAACTGTGGCGAGGGAGCTTTTAGCTCTACGCCAGCTTGTTGGGCTAACATTTCGAGGGCCTCTTTAAAGTCGCAGCCCTCCCGTTTCATCACAAAGCTAAATAAATCTCCGCCATCGGCGCAGGCCCCAAAACATCGCCAGGTTTGCGTATCGGGAAAGATAACAAAGGAGGGGGTTTTTGTGTTGGTATGAAACGGGCAAAATCCGGTGTAATTTTTACCGGATTTTCTGAGGGAAACGGTATCTGAGACGACATCAATAATATCGAGCCTGGCTTTTACTTCATCAATCTCACTCATACCGTTAAAGTCATTCCTCCCTTATTGGGTACATCGTCACTTTTTTGCGCCTGGAATATGTATTAATTGTAGGAAATAAATGAGGGGGGACTGACTGTTTGGCTTATTGCTTCACCCTGTTCTTCGCAGGGCGTGTACTTTTCCCCACCCCCCGATTACACTCAATTGCACCTATATTGAAGCATGTGACACGTTAGGTTTTCCATCTGATGACTTTAACAGATGATACGACATTATACTCATGATAACACCGTTTGCCAAACCCCTTGAATTAGCTGCAAATTTCCGGCAAATCCAAATTTAAAGCCCAAAGGCAGTCCGTGGCTGCTGCGCAAGCCGCAGAAATTACATTTCAAAGGTACAGGTTTATACAGGTTCAGTAAACCCGGTGCTGTGGCCGGTTTCCGGCCAAGCCACCTAAGCGGGCGCGGTCAGGAAACCGGCCCGAGCGCGATTCTGACGGGTTCACAGAACTTGTACTTTCAAAGAGCTTTTCAGCCTAACCTGCGGGGCGCAGAGTCTCTTTAGATTTCAAAATGAGAATTGCCCCCAATTTTCAACTTTACTTGCCCATTAAAAGCCAACGTGTTATACTACCCGCTTGAAATTTTATATCAATATACACGTTCTCTGACAAACGGGCCGTGCCTTGGCAGTTAAGGTTCCCGGATGAATGACGAGAGCGGAAGGTTAGCTAAAAACGGAGGAAAACTAAATATGGCTAAGACTTCAACTGTTGTATCCATGAAATCCCTGCTTGAAGCAGGCGTCCACTTTGGACATCGTACCCGCCGCTGGAATCCCAAAATGAAGCGCTATATCTTTACCGAGCGAAATGGGATCCACATTCTTGATCTTCAACAAACTATTACCCGTCTCAATAATGGCTATGAAATTATTAAGGATACCGTTGCATCCGGGGGTATCGTGTTATTTGTAGGTACCAAAAAACAGGCTCAGGAAAGCCTGGTGACAGAAGCTTCACGATGCAACATGCCCTATGTCAACCAGCGCTGGTTAGGCGGTACCTTGACCAACTGGCGCACCATCCGCCAGCGAATTGACCACCTGCTGGATATAGAACGACGGCAGGCGCGGGGTGAGTTTTCCCGCCTTACCAAAAAAGAAGGGTTAATGCGCGAGCGCGAAATCAATCGCCTTAACCACCGGTTGGGTGGTTTAAAAGAAATGCGTCGATTGCCCAATTTGTTGTTTGTGGTAGACGTTCGGCGTGATGCAATTGCCGTAAAGGAAGCCAATATTTTAGGTATTCCTGTTATTGCCATGGTTGATACCAATTGCGATCCCGATCCCATTGATCACGTTATTCCCAGTAATGACGACGCCATACGTGCGTTGAAGCTAATGAACGCAACCATGGCCAATGCCGTGCTGGAAGGCCAGGCAATTCTCAGCACCCTTCGCGCCGAAGAAGAAGAAACGGCCTCGATGGAAGAAGACGAGGCAATGGAACGGTACCTTGGCCCCAGTACACTGGCCAAAATTCAGGAAGCTGCCGAGTCTGAGGCTGAACCTGTACCCGGTGGGGAAGCGGAAGCCCCTGCCAAAGCCAAGGTTGAAGAAGCTGTTGTAAAAGAAGAAGCCGTAGCAGGGGAAAACGAAGCAGTAGAGGCAGAGAAAGAAGCCCCTGAAGAAACTGCGGAAGAAGAAACAGCAGCCGCATAAATATTTAAGAAAACAAAGGCGAAGGCGCGATTGTATAATTTTTTGCTCGCGCCTTCGCCTTATCTTTTGTGGCTCTACAGGATTTCGCAGGATCAAAGTAAAGAATTTGCCACGAATTAACACGA
>CAYWSS010000816.1:0-2621 GCA_964460505.1 uncultured Caldilineaceae bacterium
AGCACGCGGGAATGACATCTCAAAAGTTCCGTTCTCATTCTGTTTTCAGTATAACACGCCGTGCCATTGCCTGCCTTGTGTTCGTTCCGGTTTCACCTTCAGGCTGTTAGGTTCAAAGACAAGGGCAAGTAATCGTCTAAACGTCACAGAATCCTGTTCTGCCAACGTACAAAGGGTGGCGGTAATATCCTGTCCCTTCAACGCCTCTACTGCATTTGCCCATTCTACCATTATTGCTGTTTTTTCGGCAATACTCGACAATTCAATTGTTAGCCTCGCCTCCCTGATCCGCCGTTACCAGTACCAACCCGACTTTTAACCATTTCCTGCACTCACTCAAATTGCGCTAAGGAACGAGAATTAATTAAATGTCCCCTTTGAGCAGTAAAAAAATGATAAATGGTTAAAGTAACCCCCATTATCAAGACCACGAATCGGTAATTATAAGGTGGATAATTGCATCTTAATCGGATACTCAACTCCGTACACCTGGGCAGGGGTTTGATAGTCAAGGCTCTGGTGAAAACGTTCGTGATTGTAGAAATCAAAATAGCTTGCCAGCCCTGCTGCTAATTTGATACCGGTTTCGTAATCATAGAGCTTTTTCTTTTAGGGCATCCCCTTTTCCTTAATAAAATATGTGAAACCTCAATAATGTGATAGAATTATTATAATAATTCCCATTTTATAAAATGGGCAGGCTAATTTCACCAGAATTCAGTAAATGATACAAATGGATAAAAAATACACGCGCATTTTGCTGGCAGAGAATAACGCCTCAGACCGGCATGCTATTGAACATTTGGTAAAACGGGAAGGTCTGCCTTACGAGTTAACCCCTGCCGCAACCGTTGCAGAAATTCTTGCGCAATTTCGGCAGAGCAGGTTCGATTTGGCCCTGATTAATTACCAGTTAACGGATGGTTCCACCCTGGACTTACCGAAACAAGTAAATGGAACCCCTTGCATTTACCTCTCTGATGTTTTCGACCCCAAAACCAACGTAAAAGTGATGAAAGCCGGTGCCTATGATTTTCTGGTAAAAGATGTTCACCAAAATTATTTACAATTACTTCCCATCGCTGTTCAGGCAGTGCTTGATAGAAAACAAGCCCAGGTTCAGATAACATGTCTACAGGGGATAATCAATAACCTGAACGAGATTGTATTGCACTTTGACAAGGAAGGTCAGGTAATTTATGCCAACAGCGCCATTACCCGGATTTTGGGTTACACGCCGCAAGAGGTAATGGGAGACGGCTGGCACAGTCTGATGCAATTTGATACCGAACAGATACGCGCCCTGCAAACTACGGCCCGGGGCGAACACCCTCCGGCTAATTCTGATAAAGAGTTGTTTCATAAGGATAGGCGCAAATTATGGGTTGCCTGGAAAGAATATTTTGAATCCGGCGGAGAACTTGTATGTGTCGTCCGTAACATTACCGAACGCAAACAGGCAAAACAAGAAATTCGCCGCCGCAACCGGGAGTTGGCCCTACTAAACCGGATTATTGCTGTTTCAACCAGCGAGTCAGAACCGGAATCTGTTTTGGAGACTGCCTGCCGGGAATTAGCCAGAGCGTTTAACGTGCCATACACTACGGCCACCCTGTTAAACCGTGAAAAAACCGAAGCCAGAATAGTAGCAGAATACATGGATACCCCGCAAAAAGCGGTATTGGGAAAGGTAATTGGCGTCAATCAATTTCCGGCTGCTCAATATTTACTAACCCACAAAGCCCCACTCGCCATAGAAAATGCTCAACAGGACCCACGCGCAAAACCCCTCCAGGGTCTGGCTCAACTCCGGGGTACTGTCTCGCTACTCATGCTACCGCTTATCATTGAAGATGAGGTAATTGGCAGCTTGACGATGAGTTCCACCGAAATACGTCATTTTTCAGCCGACGAAGTGACCCTGGCCTGGAGCGTATCGGACCAGATAGCCGGCGCATTAAAACGAGCCAAACTGGATCAGGAACGCCGCCTGCTAAGTACAGCAATTGAGCAAGCCGCCGAAAGTGTGGTCATTACCAATACCGAAGGTACTATTCTTTATGTAAATCCTGCTTTTAAGCGCAACACCGGCTATCGTCGCAGAGAAGCCATTGGTCAAAACACCCGCATCTTAAATAGCGGTAAACATCCCGATTCTTTTTACAAAGAATTGTGGGAAAGCATAACCGCCGGCAAGGTTTGGCACGGGCGCATCATTAACAAAAAGAAGGATGGGAGCCTCTGCACTGAGGATGTGACCATCAGCCCGGTGCAGGATGAAAACAAAACAATTGTTAATTATGTAAGCTTAATGCGGGATGTAACCCGAGAACTGGAGTTAGAAGCGCAATATCATCAGGCCCAAAAAATGGAAGCCGTGGGGCGGCTGGCCGGAGGTATAGCCCACGATTTTAACAATTTACTCACAGCTATCATGGGGTACGCCGGGCTGGCCCTGATGACGTTAGAGCCTGACCATCCGGCCCAAGGGGATATTCAAGGTATTCAAAACACATCCGAACGGGCCGGCGGCCTGACCCGCCAGTTGCTCACCTTTGCCCGCCGGCAGGTGATTGCACCGCAAATTATCAACTTACATGATCTAATTATCAATGATAAAC
>CAYWSS010000817.1:0-2613 GCA_964460505.1 uncultured Caldilineaceae bacterium
CTGCCGTGAATCCGGCAATTAGCACTGCCGGGGCATCGAGCCAGAGGAGTACAGCGTAAGCAAGCGCCATGCAGGTTCCCCCAAACAGGTAAAAACCGTACCGATGCTCACGGACGCTGACATCGGCATCCGTAAACTCTTTTTGCTTCAGTTTGTTTCGCAGATAGATGGCTGCCGGTCCCACCACAAAGGCGGCACACAATGCGGCCCACCCGATGGCTTGCCACAGGCTGCCCAGGTCGAGCCACAGGATCAGCACAATCGAGAGCGGCGACACCAGAAAAGGGTGCAGTCCCAGGCTGATCAGTCCGGCTATCTTAACCTTGTCAACTCTGGTTCCAGGCTGCGGATAGACGGTAGATGGAGAAGTTAACGGCCCGCCCGGGTCGGCTTTTGCTTCTTTAATCCCTTGCTGTATAAGTTGATTAGCCATATTTTTCTCCTTTGCCACTACGATTGCTGACTATTGCCGCCTGGCTGCTGAAAGCCTTGCCGGCCCTCTGCTGCCCAGTGTTCTTTCCTTATTAAAGGCCGCTGCCTACCGCCGAATACCAGCGGGCCAACGCGTACGTGTCGCCCTTAACGCGAGGTGTCGCCAGAGGTTCTCCGGCTCTCAAGCCGCGTAGGAATTGAGCCTGTTCTTTGCGAAGCGCGTAGCGGGCGTCATCAGGCATCACCCGCCCTGCCGGCGCTTCGATTTCATACGTTGTTTTTCCCATCAGATTCTTGGCCATCTCCAGTTCATTGACCAGCGTGGCCAACACCCGGTCGGGGTTGCGGACAAGTATATCTTTCCACCCCAAATCCATCGGTCTCAGAGCCAGGTCAGGCCGGGAGTGAGAAATAACGTTGCGGGTACGCAACAACCCCCGGATCAAAAGCTGCTTGTCTATCCAACTGATAAAATGGTAAGCGGGCGGAAAGAATGTGCCCACAATTAAAACGGCAACTATCAGTTGCGTAAGGCTAATTATAAGCCATAACGGTGGCCACACCTCCGGCAGTCGTTCGGGATTGAAAAAAACCACGAGCATTCCGGCCGCCTGGAGCAACGGCGCAGTAACGGCCAGGGTGATCCCGGTTGAGGGAATCGTCAAGCGAATATAGTTAAAACGATCACGCATATGCCGGCGTTGCCGGTAAAAATGGATGCTGAGGTAGATCAACCCCCACAGAACGTAAGAAAAATAAGCCAGCCGACCGCTAAGTAAGATCCATTGCCCGCCGACATCAATGCCTCCCCGTTCCAGGCTGTGCCACACGGGGGCCGCCAGGTATGCTGTAGCGATCATCCAGCAGATAACGGTGATCAGAGTCAATACCCGCCGGCGTTCTATCAAACGCCAGCCGAGAGCGCGTAATTTGGGAATTCGCATTAGATCAACCCAGTAAGTTCCGGCGCATAGTCCAATTAGAAACAGGCTGTCGGCAACCAGCCAGGCGGCGTTTGGAAAAAGATACGCATCAATATAATTGGCAATCAGCGGCTGTTTACTTAACGTTCCAAAGGCGCCCAGAAAGAGACCCATTGTAAAACTGATCACCACCGGATCGCGGAATTTGGTGCGTCGCAGCGGCCACAATCGGAGCAAGATAAGCCCTATTGCGGCTATTCCAAAGATGTACCAGAAGTTAGTCCTGATCATATCAGCCCCAGTGCCTCCATATAGTTCTCTACATGCGCCGAAAGAACGGCGTCATCAAAAATATCCCCGGCTTTGGCCTCGGGGTTGCGCGCGTTGAGATAGCGTTGGGCCAATGTCACCAGAAGCCGAACATCTTCCTCATAACCCAATTCAATAAGTTGCCCTATTATACCCAGAATAGCCCGCACGTCTTCATATTGAAGCAACCGCCCTAATATTTCCTGGTCAGGTTGGGTAATCGGAGGATCTTCTATTTCAAAGCCGGCTTTTATCAGGAGCCATTCAGGGTGAATTGTTACGCGCAGGAGCTTGGAATAAATGGAAGCCAATGTGCGCAGCTTGTCGCCACCCGCGTGTTTGTATCCATCAGATTCCGCCACGCTCAACCAGGCGCCGGTGAATCTTTGAGGCGATGGCAAATGAGTAGCCATGTCAGCCACCATATCCTGGGAAATGGTTTTGTTGTGCAATCTGCTGGCGCTCATTCGCAGCCGTTTGAGATATTCACCCAGCGTTTCTTGTTCTGTTGGACAATATTTTTCAAGACCGGCTTTTTTCATACCATAAAATATACAACTACTTTTTAGATTTGTCAATAAAGTTAAGATGTTTCCTAACAAAGTTAGGAAGATGCGATGAAGGTAAATAACAGAACGTATGTTCTATGTATTCTGAACAAATAGGATGCCAACTTCCACGGCTACACAGCACAGTAGAGCTGCATTGTAATCCTGGCGGCCTGCGCCAAGGGAAGCACGTAGGCTTCTTGGTTCACCGCTGGCCTACACGTTACCATCAGCCATAAGACGTAGTCTCTGCCGCACTTGCATAACGCATTTTAGCAATGATAAACCGGACGTTGCCTGTCCATTTCGCCGCATCAGCCCGAGGTTTAATAGTCTCAGGAAAACGATATTATACTGAGATTAGTTTGAAACCGGAACTTTTAAGAAAGGTACTGTGTCAT
>CAYWSS010000818.1:0-2600 GCA_964460505.1 uncultured Caldilineaceae bacterium
GCCTGAAGGGGAAGATGTAACTGTAGAATTTACGCCCGAAAACGCCGGCGAGTATGAATTTCAGTGCCGGATGGCTATGCTGCGCGGCAAGTTGATTGTTGAGTAAAATGACCTACCTGGCTTTCCGTAATCTGTTCCAACAAAAATTCAGGCTGGCGCTCAGCGTTGGTGGGGTAGCCTTAGCTATGACGCTAATCGTGTTGCTCAACGGCTTTCTGGCCGGTATTTACGTGCAGGTAACGGCATACCTGGATAATACCCCCGCCGATTTGATTGTGGCCCAGGATGGTGTAACTAACCTGCTCAGCGCCACCTCAATGCTGCCGGCCGGCACTGAAGATTTGGCTCGCGGGGTGCCGGGAGTGGACCAACTCATCCCCATTGTCTCCCAATTTGTCATTATGGACATTCACGATGAAAAAGTGGTGGCCTATATGATTGGCTACGAGCCGGACGCGGGCAGCGGCCCCTGGATACTCAAGGACGGCCGCCCGCCGGCAGATGATGATGAAGTGGTCCTGGATTGGATTATGGCCGATCTGCACGGGTTTGGACTGGGAGATACTATTGAAATTCTGGATGAAGATTTCACCATTGTTGGCCTGAGCGACGGCACCAACTCCTGGATGAACAGCTTCTTCTTCATTGAGAAACGGGCCGCTGAACGGCTGCTCCTGGCTCCTGATACTACCAGTTTCTTGCTGCTCACCCTTGACCCGCAGGCCGACCCGCGGCGACGGTTGAAACTCGCCTGCGCCGCCGCCTGCGCGATGTTGAAATTCTACCTGCCGGTGTTGTCAAACAAAATGACCTTGACCTGCTGGTCCAGGTTTTTGCTATTCCGTTGCGGATGATGGTGGCTATTGCCTTTGCCGTGGGCACAGCCATTTT
The DNA here is from genome assembly GCA_964460505.1 of uncultured Caldilineaceae bacterium. GTDB lineage: Bacteria > Chloroflexota > Anaerolineae > 4572-78 > J111 > J095. Next base: position 892 of record CAYWSS010000818.1, read on the forward strand.
GGGGATGATTATCTACACGGCCACAGTTGAACGGGTGCGCGAGTATGGGGTGTTAAAAGCAGTAGGAGCCAAAAATCGGCATTTGTATTGGTTGGTCACTCAGCAGGGGCTATTTACGGCGCTGGTAGGAGCCGGACTGGGTATTGGCCTGGCCTGGCTGGTAGGGCAGTGGGTGATGGCCGTTTCACCCAAGTTCCTGGTTATCATTCAGTTCGACTCGACCCTAACTATTTTACTGACGGGTTTGATAATGGGACTGCTGGCCGCCTTGCTTCCGGCTCGCTATGTGGGGGGGCTGGACCCGGCACGGGTTTTTAGAAAATAAAAGGACACAGACCTATGGCGCAGATGCACCCTTGTTCTTAAGAATCTGTGCCGCAAATCGATGTTCAAAAATTGCTGAGGCAATCAAAATGTTCTATCTGGCCTGGCGAAATCTATCGCAAAGTAAAACCCAATTTATGATGGGCGTGGGCGGCGTGGCGCTGGCCCTGCTGCTGATGCTGGCCCTGGATGCCTTGCTGACCGGCTCAGAAGAAGACCTGACCGCTTACATCATCCAATCTGACGCGGATATTTTTGTAGCGCAGGAAGGCGTCAAGAATTTGCATATGGCGGCTTCGGCCATCACCTGGCGAGACATGCGCCTGGCCTCTCACGCCGAGGGGGTGGCCAGTGCCAGTCCTATTTTGTACACTACCACCGTCATTGAAACAGAAGGCGCTGATGTACTATCGTACATTATTGGCTACGACCCGGATGAACTGCTGGGCAGGCCGCAACGGCTGGTGGTTGGAACAACCCGATTAGAAGAGGATGAAATCATTATCGACGAAGCCGTAGCCCGCAGTCAGGGGTTGAGACTGGGCGACACCATCGACGTTTTTGGCGAAACCTTTACCATTGTGGGCCTGACCCGGGGCCTGACCAGTATCATCAATAGCGTTACTTTTATTCGCCTGGAGGATTTTCAAAAATTACGGGGCGACGAAGCGGTAAGCTACGCCTTGCTCAAGGTGAAGCCCGGCTACAACCCCGCCCGGATTGCCGGAGCCATCACCGCCCGCAATCCCGATGATGTCCTGGCCTTGACCCAGGCCGATTTTGCCCGGGAAGAAAAGCAAATCATCAAAGATATGAGCATTGAAGTCCTCAACCTGATGAACGCTTCCGGCCTGCTGATTGGTCTGGCGGTCACTGCCCTGACTCTGTACACCAGCACCCTGAGCAAACGTCAGGAATACGGGGTTCTTAAGGCTATCGGCGCAAAAAACCGCCATCTGTTTAGTGTGGTTATCGCCCAGGCGTTTTTAAGCCTGCTTATTGGATTTATTCTAGCCATCGGCTTGGTCGAGTTGATGGGGCTGGTGTTACCGCACTTTATTGCCGGCTTCAATCTGGCCTTAACGGGGCAAAGCATCGTCCGGGTGCTGGCTGCCGCATTGGTTATCGGGCTGGTGGCTGTTTCTATTCCCACGTGGCAAATAGCCCGGCTGGACCCGGCTCAGGTGTTTAGAGACTAGCCTTTTTTCAAAACTATGCTGAAAAAATGGCGAATTATGAATAGCCAATGGTGAATTGTCAATGAAAAAACTTTCACCATTCAGAGTTTACCATTCACCATTTACAATTATCGACAAAACAATGAACACAGAATTCAGTACCGTATACCCCCCCGACTTGACAAGTGTCAGGAAATGGCAGGGGAC
>CAYWSS010000819.1:0-2569 GCA_964460505.1 uncultured Caldilineaceae bacterium
CCAATACAAAAACCGGTGGATTTGCGTCCACCGGTTTTTTTTGTGCTTACTGTATAATTTCGTTTTACCTGGCAGAGACGTTAACCAGCCACTGCACCGTCTGCGGAAAGGCGATGACGATAATCAGGGCAATGCCCTGCAAAACCATAAAGGGCAGCGCCCCCTTGTGAATGTCCAGCGTCTCCACCTCCGGGGGAGCGACGCTCTGCAAATAGAACAGCGAGAAACCGACCGGCGGCGAGATGAAAGCCATGTTCAAGTTGATAGCCATCATCACCCCAAACCAGACCAGATCCACCCCCAACGCCACGGCGGCAGGCACCAGCAATGGCATCGCAATGAAACTGATTTCGATGAATTCCAGATTGATGCCCAGCAGGAAAATAGCGATATTGGCCACAACGATGAAGCCCCAATAGCCGCCCGGCAAATTGGTCAGCAAACCTTTTACATACTCCTGCCCGCCCAACCCATCAAAGACCAAACCGAAGAAGGTAGAGGCGAACAGAATCATAATCACCAGCGAGGTGATGTTGGCTGTTGACTGGGCCGCCTCTTTAATCATTTCCCATCTCAGATTCCTGTTCATAACGGCCAGCAGCATAGCCCCTACCGCGCCGACTGCGCCTGCCTCGGTGGGGGTGGCGATGCCGAAGAAAATGCTGCCCAGCACGGCGAAAATCAGTACCACCGGCGGCACAATGGCCACCATCGACTTGCGGAACAGAGCCATGCCATGCAGAGTCCGGGCTTCGGGGGGCAGGGCCGGGGCCAGTTCCGGTCTGAAAATAGCGATGCCAATCACGTACAAAGCGTACAGGCCAGCCAAAATCAGGCCGGGGAAGAGCGCCCCCAAAAATAAATCGCCCACCGACACGCCAATCTGGTCGCTCAATACCACCAGCACCAGACTGGGCGGCAAAAGCTGGGCCATCGTGCCAGACGCGGTGATAATGCCTGTTGCCAGTTTGTGGTCGTAATTGTACCGAATCATCACCGGCAGAGAGAGCAAACCCATCACAATGACCGTAGCCGCCACCACACCGGTAGCCGCTGCCAGCAACGTACCCACCAGTACCACGGCCAGGGCCAGGCCGCCCGGCATCGGTCCCATCAAAATTCCGACGGTGGTCAATAGTTCTTCGGCCAGGCCCGACCGTTCAAAGATGGCCCCCATAAACACAAAAAAGATAATCGCCAGCAACGTAAAGTCAGACATTGTGCCAAACCAGCGATTAGGCAACAAGCGCAGCAGGTTAATGTCAAACGCGCCCAGCGCCAGCCCCAGAACCATAAACACAACAGCCGTACCCGCAAACGAAAACGCCACCGGATAACCGTACAAAATAAGTACAAAAAAGAAGACAAACATCACCAATGCAAGCCATTCAAACCCCATTCAATTGCCTCCCAAACTGCCGCTTGTGCGACCTGATATGTTCGCCGAAATGTCCTATTCGGCTGTAATTATTCGATGCGCAACGGCGCTTCCGATGTCCCCAGTTCTTCGACTACAACGTCAACCTCTTTTTCTTTGATAATCCAGTACAGCTTGATGATTTCTGCTATCACCTGCAAAATCAGGGTAATAAAGGCGAGAATAATCATCGTTTTGATGGGCGCACGCGGCAGCCCGCTGGGGTCCGGCGACATTTCCCACATACCCCAAGTGCCGTTTGGCAGCCTGCCCCACGAATACATCACCGGGCTGATGGTCACGTAGATACCCATCAAAATAAATGGAATCAGAAAAAGCAGGTGGCCCCAAAAGTCGATGAGTGCCTTGCGCTTGGTGGGCATATTGGCGTAAATAAAATCGACCCGCACATTGATGCCGTGCTTGAAGATGTACGCGAACCCAAAAAAGAACACCAGCGAAAATAAATACCATTGAAGCTCAATCAGCAGGTTTGACGAAAGTTGCGCTCCTACAAAACGTCCCAAATAGCGGGCTGCCACATTGTAGAAGCCAACCGCCACAGTAACGATGACTAACATTTTTGCCACCCAGCCAAGTTTTTCAGACATGGCATCAACGGCCCGAACAAAGCGTAACGCAAAACTCATCGGCAGTACTCCTTACCAATTCTATAAAATTGTGCCACATAACTGTGCGGGCCTAATAATAACTGACTTTGGAATAAATTTCAAATACTCACCGCCGGTGAAAGGTGTATGAGCCGTCGTGCGTGTGAGCAGCTAATCTAGCTGAAAACCGGCCAGCCCGATTGCTTGCACAAGCCGGGCATGTTATAATACGACCCGTTGTATTTTGGGAGCAATGGTCTGTGGACAGCGGCGCAAAGTCGATTTACCAGCAATTGAATAAGTTTATCGAACAGGGACAGCCTGTAGCCACGGCCACCATTGTGCAGGTACGCGGCTCCGCGCCGAGGCAGGTTGGCTCAAAAATGCTCATCCATCCCGATGGCCGCCACGTGGGAACCATCGGTGGGGGGGCGGGCGAAGCCGCCGCCATTGAAGCCGGTCTGCGAGGGGGTAGAACCGGCGGGCCCCCGCCCCTGACGCTCGCCCTGACCTGCCGCCCCCGCGGGCGACATGCTCAGGG
>CAYWSS010000820.1:0-2562 GCA_964460505.1 uncultured Caldilineaceae bacterium
CTTAGGTGGCTCGGCCGGAGACCGGCCACAGCACCGGGTTTACTGAACCTGTACCGTTGCGCTCATCCCGGTGGGGGACTTTTACAGGATGAATTGCTTCAATTGTCATTTAACTCACCTTCTCCAATAATTCTGTGGCAGAATCTTCCAACGAGATTTTGCCGGCGAGGGTGGGTTGGTAGTATTCAACCATCCATTGGTGCAGCCGTGAATGGGCTGTATGGAGTTCATTTAATATTAAACGCGCCAGCGGGCCGCCTTCGTGCAGAAAGCCGGTTTTGTAAAAATCCTGTTCAGCCTGTTGCCGGTCGTAGGGCAGCCGGATAATTTTCGCCGACCAACGTTCGTTCTGCCGGCTAATTTGAGCGTACGAGGCCCGGGTATCTCCATCAAATGGCAGCCCCACGGCCCCGGCGTTAACTACCAACGTCTCATCTATGCACCTGACCAGCGGAATATGGGTGTGTCCAACCACTAACACCGCCGGGGAAGGATTGATTTTTCGGCGCAGCTCCTCATCCGGTGTTTTGGGGAAAATTCCGTTGCGGGTGCCCAACATAGAAGCATGCACAACCCGGGCCTCTTCTCCGTTAGAGGCAAACTTGCTGGCTTGAAACGGCATTGCTTTCAGGGCAGCAATATGGCCGTTTATCTGCTGGTAGGACCAGTACGCGCATCGAAAAATCTCAAATTCCAGGCTGCCGGTAACCGCATCGACCTCATCATATGCCAGCACGTAATCCTCGTGATTACCACGCACAATCTGCCAGCCCTGAGTTTGCTGTTTCTCCTGCACAAATTTCAGGCAATCCAGCGAGCGCGGCCCCCGGTTAACGGTATCGCCGGCCACAATCACGTGGTCCGGCTGCCAGCGTTTAATATGGTCCGCCACGGTTTGCAAGGCGGGAAAGTTGGCGTGTATGTCGGCTAATACTGCTATTTTCATGTTGGTATTTTTATCCTGATACAAAAAAATGGCCTCCCAAAACGAAGGCCACCTTAGCCTAAATGTAACTACCCCCCTACCAAACCTCCCCCCGAAATCAAGGGGAGGCTTTTAAACTTTCCTCCGTCAACGGGGAAATTGAGGGGGGGTAGTTACGCTTAAATAACAAAAGAATATCAACATTATATCCCAAAACTTTTGTTTAGTCCATTGACCTGCCGGAAGTTGCCGTCTATAATTTATTATGCCCCTTTTTCCGCTTTTCTCTGTAGTCCACTTACGGGAAGGAAAAAGCAAAATCAAAGCGGTTCTCATTAGTAAAACAATAAGGAAAAGAGCCTTTGATTTCGCAAAAAACAACACAAATCTTATTAATACTTATGGCTTTAACTGTGGTTGTAGCTGCCTGCAACCAGGCTATAGCCACACCGCCTCCTACACCAACACCCACCCCTACTCGATTGCCACCGGCACCGCGCAATGATAATGTCGAGGCGTTAACGTCGGCCCAGGCCGCGGTAGAGGATTTTGAATTTGGGTTGGCTCCCTTATTGCTAGAGAACGATACAGTCATTGAAATTAACTCCGGCCCCGAGGGGCAGTTGGCGCGGATGGTGTACCCCCCCCAGCCCGCCGCCATTACCGGTTGGCCCAGCGTAGATAGTTTTGTGTTGTCCTACGGGGTTCGCCAACTGCTGTTGGATGACTCTCAGGTGGTTCGCGTGGTCCTGGGGAAAGTTGGTGTCTCCGCTTCGGTGGAAAATAGTGCGGAGGATGTTGAACACACCGCTGTTTGGGTGACGTTTGTGGATGGCAGTCGAGCCGTCGTTGATTTATCTCCGCTGTCTACTAATTTTGCGCCTCGCCACATTCCTTCTGAGATGATGACCGACGAAAATGAAATTGAAGAGGAGTTTGCCCAACGTCGAAACGGGGTAGACCTTGGTATGCTGCAACCTATGCTGGTCGTTGAGCAGGGGGGAGAGCTGCTGTTAGTGGTGGCCCGCGTTGTGGTTACCTATGAACGCTACGAATTTTGGCTGCAGGTGCATCCGGTTCGGAAAGCAGACCCTATGCGGGTTATGGAGCTGAGCCCCGGGGCGGCCGCCGGCGTGGAAATAAATCGGGCCGAGTTTGCAAAGCTGCAACAACTTCTGGAAGATGCCGGCTTATCGGCCTTTGATGAACAGCCGGATTTGCTCATTCGCCGGGGGCGTCAGGATGAAACCCTGGCCGGCGTAATGGATGAAAATCTCTACTTGCTGTGGCATCTGCTTACTAAATTTAAGCACGAACTTCCGGACCCGAACGTGCCCACGCCGACGCCAATCCCCACCGCTACGCCAACACCAACCCCACCGCCTACCCCCACCGCTACCCCCAGAAAAGCCCCTTTGCTTACTTCGTAGAAAGCGAATGGGCGAATAAGGAACCGGGATTAAATAACTTGTGCATTTGAAATATGTCATTTTGAGGAGGTACGACGAGAAATTCCTGAGACCTCTGTTTGTAAGCCGACTCTGCGGGAATTTCTCCCTTCGGTCGAAATGACATGCTCAAGTTATACTGAAAACAGAATGAGAACGGAACTTTGAGATGTCATTCCCGCACGCTTT
>CAYWSS010000821.1:0-2561 GCA_964460505.1 uncultured Caldilineaceae bacterium
TTCCACCTGATTTAGCCGGGCGGCTTTAGCCCCAGGCGTTTACCACGGTTTAATGTAGTTGTACCAGAATTTTGATTCGCCGCAGGTTCTGTAAATTCTGCTCTGACACCGACAAAAATCAGTCCGGCCAAGTGGTTATCGGCGGCACAGTTTCCAAAACGGGAATTGCTGACAGAAAGCAGTTGATTTTAGGCTTCAATGGCTGATTTTTGGGCGTTTAGAGACAAAAATCAACTTTACGTAATCCTTAACTTAATGACATTGAGTAGTCAGATGACAGTCGTCAGATTTTCATTCTCGTTGTCGTCCCGTTGCGGACTGTCCGACTATGAAACCTTGTCATTTATCACTTGATAATATTATGTCAAATAGGTATTACTGTCTAGCTTACCAAAGTTTTGGCATGCTGGCAAGTAATTTGAAATCGATTCAAAAATCCTGGTTCTGGCGGTTTGCGCAGTTTGTAGTATAAGAGTTCAATCTGTAAAATCGAACTGATATTGGCCGGTGATGCCATTCTGGGAGCGGGTTTTAGGGCTGGTAAAATATCCAAGATTGAACCAATTTAAGCCCCGGGAGTTTGCTAACCTGCTCCAAAAATGCAGCTCAACGAGCCTGTTCTTTATGGCACAAATCCGGTGATTCAATTATAATTACGGGCGATAATTTACGGCAAGATTATATAAATGTCCAGAAATTTTTTTTCCTGAATAACATTCGTATTTCGTATTGCGTAAAGAAGGGGCTAATACGCAATACGTAAATCGTTGGGCGAAAACTTTTCTGGAGCGCTATAGCCCCCTGCCTGTCAGTAACTGGATTATTACGAATATGTGGAGCAAAATCTATGAACTGGAAAATCATTGTGGTGCGCGTTCTGTTAAACGGGCCGGCTATTGCATTTACCGCGTTAATATTGCCGGGCATTGTGGTGCAGCCAAGTGTTTTAAATTTTCTTCTTTTGGGAGCAGCGGTTGGGTTGCTGAATGCTTTTGTCAGGCCGGTGATTCAGTTTCTCACCATCTCGCTGCTGTTTGTTACCTACGGTCTGGTTGTTATTCTTGTAAATACGGTCCTGCTATATCTACTGGCCTGGACTTTTGGGGATCTGCTGGTCATTAATAGTCTATTTAGTGCCTTTGCCGGGGGCATAATTATGGGGCTGCTGTCCCTTTTTCTGGAAAATTTATTTGGCCTGGCCCCTCCGCTTATCGATGACACAAGCCCTCCCGCCAATACAATCCCCAACAACGGTGGCAACGCTGCCGGCAATGCCTTGTTATCTTTACCTAAAGGACGTCAACAATGAGAAGAACCCGGCTGGATCAGATTAGAGAGAATCTGCGCCTGCAACAGATTTACAACGTATTTTCCCGGTACGGCATGGATATTTTGCTCGATCGGGGTGCTGTGGGTGATTTCAGACGCCTGATGCAAGCGTGGATTCACAGCCCGGAGCAGCCGCTGGTTCCGCTCAGTATTCCGGTAAAGTTGCGGCTTATGATTGAGGAGCTTGGCCCCATTTACGTAAAGATGGGGCAGATTGTATCCAGCCAAACGGCGGTTCTGCCCGATGAATGGGAACAGGAGTTGGTGAAGCTGCAAAATGATGTGCCCCCCTTCCCGCTGGAACAGGTTCGTCAGATTACTATTAATGAGTTGGGCGCCCCGCCCGAAGAATTGTACGCCACCTTTGATCCGGAACCGCTGGCTGCCGCGTCGCTGGCCCAGGTTCACCGGGCTACCCTGCATGATGGGCAGCCGGTGGTGGTAAAAGTGCAGCGGCCGCATATTGAGTCGCAGGTAAAAGCCGATCTGGGAATTATGCAGAATGCGGTTCGGGTCATCGAACGTCGCTCCGATTACGCCCGAGATATCAACCTGCGCGGAATATTAAATGAATTTGGCAACAATATTTTGCTCGAACTGGATTACGGCAACGAAGCGTACAACGCCTTTCGCTTAAGCCAAAATATGGCAGATCTCGGAGATGCCCACATCCCCGTCATCTATACACAATTGTCCACCTCACGAATTTTAACCATGGAATTTGTCAAAGGGGTGAAAATCACTAATGTGACGGCCATCGACGAGGCTGGGCTGGACAGGCGCGCCATCGCCGAAACTACCCTGCGCAGTTCGGTAAAGCAGTTGCTGATCGATGGCTTTTTCCACGCCGATCCCCACCCCGGCAATATTCTGGTCGATCTGGAAAGTGGCAATATCAACTACATTGACACCGGTATGGTGGGCGAACTTGATGTAAAACAGAGAATCAACCTGGTCAATGCCCTGGTTGCTCTTCACCAGCGGGATACCTTGGCCTTGGCCCAGGTGATGCGAGGCCTGAGCCGGCCGTTTAGAAAAAATGCAGATGAGAAGATTTATTACCGTGATTTTAAACGTAAAGTAGGCCGCTATCTGGAATACGATACCGGCGCATCGTTTACAAAAATCGTCGAGGCAATGTTTGAGGTAACCGTTCACACCCCCTGCCAGATATGGTGCTAAGTATGTCATTCCCGCACGTTTTTAGTGGGAATCCACAGGCTATGCGGATG
>CAYWSS010000822.1:0-2546 GCA_964460505.1 uncultured Caldilineaceae bacterium
GGCCCATTTCATCCATAGCCGCCATAATATCTCTAAGCCCGGAAAGATTATCTTGCAGGTTCTCATCCAGCCGCTGAAAACGATTTTCGCTAAAATCACCTCGGGTTGTAATCAGCAGCATTTCGGCATGGGTGGCCCCCAGATCGCTGGCAATTTTCCTTATTTTTAACTCTGCCTTATTTTGAAAGCCCTGCAATTCTTCCAGCGCGTCGCGGTAATTACGCTTGCTTTTCATCAACGCCCGCAGTGAAGCGACTTCCCCCGCACTTGCAACCGATATATCGCGGCGGAGTTGCTCTATTTCAAACCGGGCCTGCCGCAGTTCGCGGGTTAAATTCCGTTGCGCGTACACCTTCCCCAATGATTGTTCCAAACGCTCAAGGTTAACCAGCCACTCATCCACCGGCTGCACGGTTCGGTCAAGCCGATCTCGCATGGGGCCGGGGGGCGTATTTTGGGCCGTAGATTTTATCATTTTGGCATAATAGCGGGCATCGCGCAGGGCCTTTTTGGTTGTGCCCGGCACCGCCCCGCCCCTTGTTCCACCGGAAATTGCTCCAACGGCTTTAAACACCGCTATTGCGGCAAAATAGGTTACTCCAATAACAATTGCACCTACGATTACAGCAACTAACACAAAAAACAGAAATACCGCAGGCATATTATATCCTTTCAGGAAAATGGGTGACTTGGGTAACTAATAAGATGGGTGTGACCAAAATGAGTGGGAAAGCGCCGCCGGCCGGGAGGGGTTTGCGCAGCGGGTAGCTCCCCCCAATTTCACTCTGCCCCAACTCATTTTGGTCACACCCTAATGAAATTATAGCACAATATCCTGCGCGAATAAAAGATTGAAACAGAAATGAGATGCGCCCCGGAAATGGCATATTATAGTATTACCTTGCAACATTTGCGTTACGCTTTGCGGCGAGAATTACTCATTACTCATTATTCATTGTTCATTTGCAGCTTGCCGCTTTATGATATACGCGCTTGCACCTTAAAAGTTGCATTCCAGCGAAGCGAATTGCGGGCAACATCGTATATATTCATGTCGCCGGTTTCTTAAAAACCAATCTCTTTGTTACAATTAGCGTTGGTAAATTTTTTCACTACCCAGCAGACAGGAAGATAGGGAATGCACAACAAAATTAAATCTGAATTTCAAATTGTTTTGGTCATTGTATTTGCGGCAATAATTCTGATGATACTGTCCATTATTGTGGGTGGCAACGCCGCATATAATAGGGCAGCGGCGCAGGGGCCAATTGCGTCTGCGGTTTCGTTTACGCCGGCTCCTCTGGAAGATTTTGGCCTCTCGCCGGATGAGATGATTTCTATAAGTGCGAATGAAACTTATGATCTGGAAATTATGAAATCTACCGATGTTATCTCGGTAACACCGGGCACAATAGTAACTTACACGGTTGCCATCACAAATAAAGGGCCGAATGATGCCCGGTTTATCTACTTTAAAGACAGTTATCCGCCGGAGATGATTAACGTCAGTTATACGTTTCCGTCCAATGTTGAGGCTGTAGATAATGGTGCATCCCCGGAGAATCTACAGTGGTTGTTGCCAGGGGTTTTAACAGACGGCCACACCATCTTAATTACCGTTACCGGCGAGCTTACATCGAATCGGGCGGTACAGGTGACCAATACGGCAATTGTCACCACTTATGTCATAACTGCGGATACAGATAGCAGTAACAACAGCAACACTGTTGATGTGGATATTGCAGGCGAAGGTTTAAGCTCAGGGTTGATTTTCTTGCCCATCATTTCAAGATTTCCGACGCCAACGCCGGTACCAATTGCTTTGGCCTATCACGAAGATTTTGACAGCGGTGATCCCTGGTACGAGTTTGATAGGGATGGTTGCAATGCCAGAAACACCAATGACCAGTATTGGGTTGATCTTGACAGCAATAAAACTTGTTTACCCCCGGCAAAAAATGAGAGCAACCCTGAAAAACCCTATCGCACTTACGGTGAATTTGAAGTTGAAGCCTACGACAGTGGTGACGACGAAGACGGTGACACGGCCTATGGAATTTACATAAATGGTGAGGGGGGTGACAACTATTATCTTTTCCGAATTTATCCAAATATCGGTGGCTGCAGCAACGGCGGAAAATGGCACCTCAAACGGCGTAGAGATGGCGATGAAAACACGCTGCTCAGTGAAAACTGCAACACTGCTATCAAGCGGGGGTACGGTGGCGCAACAGCTACAAACATTCTCAGAATAGCCCATAATAGCAGTCGCAAGTTGACGGTATATGTTAATGGAACGGAGTTGGGTACCTATAACGAAAGTTCCGGCAGCCACCTGACGGGAGAAGGCACCGGATTATACATTCGTTCTGATAATAGGGATGTACGCATAAAATTTGATGACTTTAAGGTGTACAAATATCCCTAAGTACTAAGTCAACTTTGTTTTGACGGGTAGTTAAGCCCCTTGTGGGTGTTGTTACAGTAGTAAAAAGGGCCCAAGGCCCAAATGCTACACCCGTCAATTAGAACTTGACTTAGAACTA
>CAYWSS010000823.1:0-2544 GCA_964460505.1 uncultured Caldilineaceae bacterium
AATGCGCAATACGCAGTACAAGAAAATGGGTAAGTTAATTAATTCTCATTCCTTAGCACTAAGGAATGGTGCGTAAATAACTTACCCAATTGAGGCCGGCAACATATTACGTATTGCGTATTACGTACTCCGTAAAGAGTAAAATTATACGCAACACGAGAAAATGGGTAAGTTAATTAATTCTCATTTCTAAATAAATGACCGCGTCAGAATATTACAAGGAAGGCGGCGGCGATTTTTTCATAGCCGCCACTATTTTATTATAGGTGTCTCCCAACTCCTCGGGCATGACGCGCGTGTGTCCCAAAACCGGCATAAAATTACTATCGCCGTTCCAGCGGGGAACAATGTGCGTGTGCAAATGGTTATCGATACCGGCCCCACCGGCCTTCCCCAGATTGATTCCCACGTTAAACCCATCCGGTTTCAACACTTCTTTCAGCAATTCCAAAAAGTGGGTTGTCATTAGCATCATTTCAAACTGGGCATTACGAGAAAGCCCGGACAGGGTTGAAACGTGCTGGCGTGGCAACACCATTAAATGCCCCACGTTGTAGGGAAAAACATTCATCATTACAAACGTTTCTTCGGCCCGGTAAATCATGTAGTTTTCAGGGTCACGTTCTATTGGCTTGTCCAACAAATTACAAAATATGCATCCATCTTTCTTTTTGTTTGATATCAGATACTTCATCCGCCACGGTGCATACAATCGCTCAAATGTCACTTTTTCTAACCTCTAAATTTTAGCTCACAACGACCCGGGCTCGCAAAAACAAAGTCTCGGCCCCGCTGCTACCGACCCGTCATTGTAGCAGAGGGCTACAATTTGAGCGAATTTGCAAATTGAGAGGTTGAGAGTACCATAACCGGATATGCGTATCTTTTCAATACCCAGAGGGTACTATAGTAACTTGGGGTACAGATTCAGTAAAACCGGAACGGGTTCACTGAACCTGTACTTTTTGGGAGTATCTGTTATGTCGAAGCTTTCCGGCGACATCATTCGGCACAAGTTGCCCACTTATATATTTGGGCAGAATATTTTCTACACGCCGCAAACCGGCTCAACCAACACAGAACTCAAGGGATACGCCCAAAAAGGTGCCCCCGAAGGCATGCTCTTTATCACCGATGAGCAACTGGCGGGCCGGGGCCGGCTGCAACGAAGCTGGGAAGCGCCGGCCGGTTCCAGCTTGCTGATGTCGCTGCTATTCAGGCCAACCTTCTTAAAACCGGCCCAAATTCAGCAAATCACAATGCTCTGTTCTCTGGCAATGGCAGATGCTATCAAGGAACATACCGGCCTGGTAGTAAACTTGAAATGGCCCAATGATTTAGTGTGGAACGACGGAAAAAAACTGGCCGGCATCCTGACCGAATCGGAATTTGAGGGCAGCACGATAAGTTGGGTAGTGGTTGGTTTGGGATTAAATGTTAATATCGATTTTAACGCTTACACCGAGCCTGAGCCGAACCATCTCAACAGGCCGGCCAGTGGACATCCACCTTTAGCCCAAACTGCTACCAGCCTCTCAATGATTTTGGGAGAAGACGCAACTAATTTGCGATTGCCCATTTTGCAAAGCTGCCTGAAAAATATCGAACAACGATACGATGCCCTGCGCCAGGGCGTGTCCCCCCACTTTGAGTGGCAGCGTAAACAGATGGGGATGGGACACGCCGTCACGGTGACTGTACTCAAAGGGGCCAAACAGTACACCGGCACAATTATTGGCGTTGATAAAAACGGCGCCCTTCGCCTGAAGAAAGAAGACGGTTCAAAGGTAACCATTCTGGCCGGAGATGTAACCTTAAGATGACCAAAAGGGGATTGCCGTACGCATTCCTTGTGTGTATCATCTCGCTACCCGACATCTGGGTAGATTCACCTTTCTGGAAGCTGTTATGGAGCCAGGTTGCTTCAATTATTGGATGATTTCAGCCTAAAACCGAGCTTTCAGGAAGGTTTGCCGGGTAACGAATGCAACAGTTCCCGGGACGACACCGAAGATAAAAATCTGACTACTGACATCTGACTACTGTATTTACACGAGGAGTTTAATTATTTCAAAAAATGTAAGAAGTTTACCCACCAAATTACCTGCGGAACGCGCATTTGTGGTGGGTATGGAATTAAAGGATTACAGAAAACGCACCAGCAATTTTAGTGTGGAAGATTCTCTGGAAGAGCTGGCTATTTTGGCCGGAACTGCCGGATTGCAGGTGGAGGGGGGCACCTATCAACGCCTGGAAAGCATTAATCCCGACACGCTCATCGGCAGCGGCAAAGTTGAGGAGCTGCAAAACTTTAAAGACGAGATGAGTATCGACGTATTTTTGTTTGATGACGAGCTCAGCCCGCGCCAGCAGCGCGAGCTGGAAAAACGTCTTAAAGTTAAAGTGCTCGACCGCACGGCCCTCATCCTGGATATTTTTGCCGACCACGCCCGCACCCACGAAGGCCAGTTGCAGGTTGAGTTGGCCCAATACGAATACCGCCTGCCCCGCCTTACCCGCATGTGGACTCACCTGGCCCGGCAA
>CAYWSS010000824.1:0-2541 GCA_964460505.1 uncultured Caldilineaceae bacterium
TTAACCGCTCGCTGCTGCAAGCCGGGCTGGTGGCGGGGCTGTTGGGGCTGGTGTTGGGGGTGTTGATTGCCCGCGGGCTGGCCGCGCCGCTGGGCCGGCTGGCCCACGCGGCCCGGCGTATTACCCAAGGGCATCTTGACGAGCGCGTGCCGGTTAACGGAGCCACTGAAATTACCGAACTGGCAACGGCTTTTAATGACATGGCCGCTCATCTGGAGCAAGCCGAGCAATTGCGGCGTAACATGGTCGCTGATATAGCCCACGAACTGCGCACGCCGTTAAGTGTGGTGCAAGGCAACTTGCGGGCTATTTTGGATGACGTGTATCCGCTGGAAAAAGCAGAGATCGCTTCTGTTTACGACGAAACGCTGGTGCTCAACCGGCTCATCAGCGACCTGCGGGAGCTGGCTCAGGCCGAGGCCGGGCAGATTAGCCTTAATCTGCACCCTACCAAACTTGCTCTCCTCGTTGGCGGGATGGCTGATCGTTTCCGTGAATTGGCCCGTGAAAAGGACATTACCCTGACTACCAATATTCTCCCGACCCTGCCAACCGTTCCGGCTGATGAAGATCGCGTGCAGCAGGTGCTGCACAACTTCCTGTCGAACGCGCTGCGCCACACCCCACCGCAGGGCACTATAGAAATTACAGCCGAGCCGCTGCCCCGTTCCGGAGCCGTGCGCGTATCTGTGCGTGACAGCGGCAGCGGCATCGCCCCGGAGGATCTGCCCTATGTGTTCAACCGCTTCTACCGTGCCGATAAATCCCGCTCCCGCGACCAGGGCGGTTCCGGCCTGGGGTTGGCCATTTCGCGCCGGTTTATTCGGGCCCACGGCGGCGACGTGGGCGCGGTAAGCGAGTTGGGCAAGGGCAGCACTTTTTGGTTTTCTCTGCCGACAGGTTAGATGGGTTTAATCTTGACATTAACGTCCTGAAATCTGCTTTCAGGATAGCATTGCCGGCCAATGCCAGTTTGATTTTAAAGATTAAACCCACCTCAATCGTAACCGTTCACCCCCCCATAAAGTAACCATTCAGCCCCCCTGTCATTCCCGCACGTATTAAGCGGGAATCCACAGGCTGCACGCATAGATTCCCGCTAAAAGTATGCGGGAATGACATAATTCTGGCAGGGGGGTGAACGGTTACCCTCAATCTACATTGCTTGCCGGGGCAATATATCGGGCTAATCTGGGGTCTGTGCTGCTCCGTTCTGTGGGCGGATTTGGATGGTAGGCCTCCGTCCTGTTTCTGGACAGGGCCAGCCAACAGAAGGATGCGGTGGCGTCGACGCTCCCGCCGGGTATCCAGACAGTGGTGGTTGTTCCCTCTGACGGCTGGGCAGCGATAGTTTTTCGATTGTCCCATTTGCTTGCTTCCGCGTTCCAGGTGTACAGGTAAGCTTTGCCGTTTTGGTGCCGGTATCTTACCCGGTAGTCTGCCCCGTACCGAGACACTGCTTTTCCGGTTTCTGCGCTGCAATCGGCATCCAGATAAATATAATGTTCAATCGGCTCGCCTATAGGCCCCATTGCGCCTGCGGTATAAATCAGCGCTTTTGCCGTTGCGCCATCGGGCTGAAACGCGATACCTGTCAGATCGTAATTGGAAAACGGGGTATCCCCAACAGGGTCGGTTACTACCCGCTGCGCTGCGCCGGCCTGCACAATGATCTCTCCGGTTTTTGTGGTTTCTGTTTGGTCTACATTGCGCCCCACATTGTTCCATTGCGCCCAGGCCTGTGTAACTGCCAATGGAGTAGCGACATCAGTTATGGAAATTTGAAATCGCAGGGGTTCAACAACGGCCCTGCGTTCTAATTCCAGGGCAGAAAAGACAACTTGCTGCCCATCAAAACCACTTTTAAATGGGGTTTGGGCCTGACTGGAAACAAAGGTTGCTCCCGGCGGTAAGGGTACGGAAATGGTGAGATCCCACATGCGTCGGGTGCCCACATTCATCGGATAGAGGGTGTATGTAATCTTGTTGCCGGTGGACGTGGCCGCTGCATCAAGCCGCAATCTGGGTTTGGGTTTAGACCAGTTAAGCGGAAGGCGGGTAATATCGATGGTGGTATCTTTGGTCAGGTAATCTCCGGGAACATCACCTTTCCATGCAATCCAGGTGTGCGTGGTAAATTGGGTTTTGGCGGTATCGGTCACCTCAACCACAAAGGAGACATCTTTGAGTCTTCTGTGTAACGTGGGTGTAAAAAAGGTAACTTCACTGCCATCAAAATCAGTGCCGGTGGTTTCAGGAGCATTGGCGTTTAGAAAACGGGTCCCCTCCGGGAGCGGGATTTTGAAAACCACATCGGCCATAGGCCAATCAACCTTTCTTGCAAAGCGAATATTGTAGGTGATTTTTCCATCCTGATAGACGGAATCCAGAGCAAACGAAAATGGCGGCCACTGAGCCTGGGCATACCCCGGGAGCAGAACCAAAATGACAACGGCAAGAATTCCTGCAATCAACCCTGTATTGCGTTTATAAAAAGCCATCCGGCAAACCTCCTCATTACTATCTATAGATGTTTAGAAT
>CAYWSS010000825.1:0-2533 GCA_964460505.1 uncultured Caldilineaceae bacterium
AATCTGCTCTGATTGTTCCCCATTACCCTAATTATTAGCTTGATGCGTATGGGGTCCCCCTCACCCCAATCCTCTCCCGACAGGAATGGGCTGGGGTGAGGGCAAAAAACTGTAATTCTCATTTTGCGCAGAGTTTAATTAACCGGTTATCCTCGTGTAATATGTTCGTAGTCAGGTACGCAACGCCGTGGAATGCCGCCTTAACGCCACTTCGCTATCGCTGCGAGGCCGGCTACCAACATTACCTGGTTCCCTTTTTACTCATCCCGGCCGGCAGGGCAGGCGTTGCTGTCAAATGCCAGAAATTGAAAATCCATGGTGCCGGCTCCGCTCAGGTCAACCCCGGTCAGAATCATTTTGGCAAAGGTAGAAACCCGATATTTTGGCCCGCCGGTGGCGTTGACGCAGGGCGGGCCGGTTAAACAATCAGCATCATTCCAGACCGGTAACAACATCTCGGTGTTTATTTGAGAATTCCAGTCGCTTTCCGTTCCGGTGTGAGCGCCGGGATAGGCCAGAATCCAGTCGCCAATGCCCAGCGCTGTGTCGGCAGTGCCGGGTTCCTGAAAGGCGGTGCCGGCGTTACTGGGGCTAAGCAGATTGGCGGATAGATTTGCTTCACTGGCAGAGTCACTGGAATTCCATTGAATATAGCCCATGTTACCGGCCACATCATGGGTTGCGCCAATGGGAATAGTTACCAATTCACCAAACTGCAACCCGCTGGCCCGGCTGCTGGGAATCATCAGCGGATAAAGGTTGCAAGCCTCCTCGTCTTCTTCGGTAAAGACGCGGGCGGATGGGTTTATGCGCATGGCGGTGTGGGTGTACATGGGTACCGTGTCGCCAATAAATCGACTGATCAGGGGCAGCCCCACCAACAGTTCCTGCTCAAACAGGTTTTCAACAAGCACAACTTTCAGGTTGCTCTCCGGCAAGCCCTTCTTCTTCAATTCGCAATTGAGATGATTACTCTCAACCCGAAATTCTTCAACCTTGTCTCTGGGATCAATCTGGCTGAAATATGGCCCCCCCCGATGATAATGATAGGCGATAATGCCTTCATAAAAATCATCCAGCCCGGTCACTGTATCCTGAGCGACCTTGGCGTTGTAATAGGCAGGCAGCGTATAACCGCTGTCAAACGGAGGCGGCGCATTAAGAATGGGATACTCGATATCATTCAGGCCATCGATGTCAAAACCGCCCTCATCCGCGGTGCCATCGTAAGCGGGGTCAAGGAACTTGTCGCAGTCAAACGTGGCGCAATCGGCATCGCCGGGGCAAATAAAGGCCCGGGGTTGAACGCTGTAGTAGGTAATAATGATCGAGGCATTGGACCCGCTGCTATTATTAATGAAATTCATCTGATTAAGCTGGCTGGACAGAGAGTCCAGAGTGTGGGTAATAACTTTACTGTAGCCCACCGCTTCGGTATCATCTTTTTGATCAAGATCAAGGTAGACCCCCCGCGAGGCAAAACGAGCCGCCTCCCGGTTGGCGTTGGTCAGGGTCAGATAGCCGCGCAAGGCCCAACCCACTTCAAACACCCCCAACATCATAATCAACAATATCGGGACGATAAGGGCAAATTCTACCAGGCTCTGGCCTTCTTGCCCCGTTCTGTTATTGTTCATTTGGGTCCTGCCTTTCGCCTATTCTAGCGATTTTGATTAAGTATCTGCCCGTTTGTGGCGTCGATAGTCAGAAAAAATATCTGGGATTGGTCGCCACTGGCACCTATAATATTCCACACCGGCCTATCCGGATCGGCGGATTGGCGCAACAGCATCTCCACCTGGTTTTTCGGAAATGCCTGCAAAAAGGCATTTCCCCCGTTACTTACCCAAATGGAAAGGGCTTCGTTGCTGTCCACCACCCACGCCTCCGAATTAAGCAGGAGCGGCGGCCGGCGCAGCTTAAAGGGATGCGCCCGCCCGAACGGCTCCTGATTGGCAGCCACAACCGCCACAAAAATCCGCTGGTGCGGCTCTGAATAAAAGTTAACGTTCCAGGAATCTACCGCCCCCAATGTGTCCGGGGTGGCATTGTCCCAATTTGTAGACAGCGATACTAATTTAACATCAGGCTGCCAATCCTGCGCCGCTTTCGAGGCGGACAGATATGCTGTTTTGGCCGAACCTCCGCTAAATGGGATTTCAACAGATTCCACCGGCCCCGGCGGAGGAACAGAATCTGCGGGGCTGCTGTTTAGATAAAACAGTCCAATTAATCCGCCTACAAAGGCGCAGCCGGCCAGCCAAATGCCAACCAGCACCAAAATTTCACGGCGTTTTACAGGCGGACGATGTTGCTTTGATCGGGACGGCTGTTTAGTTTGGTTGTCCATTAAGTCCTGGTATCGCCACCGGGCAGTGTTAGTACCGCTTTGCGTAAGTTATAATTACCTTGAGTAGGGGCAACCCCTTGTGGTCGCCCAAGGCAGGCACAAGACCTGCCCCTACACCACGGAAATTCGGCATTGTTTCAATGTAGCCACATAATCGGTTTACACTTCAAGTAAAACACCTCT
>CAYWSS010000826.1:0-2532 GCA_964460505.1 uncultured Caldilineaceae bacterium
AAAAAGTAACCGTTCACCCCCCTACCAGAATTATGTCATTCCCGCATGCTTTTAGCGGGAATCTATGCGTGCAGTCTGTGGATTCCCGCTTAATACGTGCGGGAATGACAGGGGGGCTGAATGGTTACGAAAAAAGAAATATAATTCGTGTAAATTTGTAGCAAAAATAGCAAATGCTGCCTCTGGGAGTTGAGAGAAACTGCACCCTGTTGTAACGCCCCCCCCCCGTAAATTTAGGCGCACTCTGAAATCAGGCACCGTTTACCGCCACGCGATTGCGCTTTTTGCGCCGGGTACGCAGGTTGGCCACATACCTTCGCACGGGCGGCAGGCGCAGCCCCAGCAGCGCCGCTAAAATTGCCCCGTAAATCAACGGCTCCCGCACATCAGATTTTACCAGCCAGACAAAGTGGATGATAACCAATATGCCTGCCAAATAGACCAACCGGTGCAGGCGCTTCCAGTTTTTGCGCAGTTGTCGCATGGACCATTGGTTAGAGGTAATAGCCAACGGCAGCAAAATCATCAGGGCGGCAAAGCCAACCAGGGCAAATCGTTTTTCAAAGGTGGCTGCGTAAATAGCCGCCGGATTGATGCTGCTGCCGATGTAACCATTGTCTACGATGAAGATCAGAAAATGGAGGGTGCCGTACATGAAGGCGTACAACCCCAGCGGCTTGCGCAGTGGGATGATCTGTTTCCAGCCGGTTAGCGTGACCAGCGGCGTCACCGCCAGCGACAGCATCAGCAAGAGCAGGGCCGCTTTGCCGGTACGAAAGGTGGCTTCCTGAAAGGGGTTGATCATAAGCGCGGTCTGGCCTTGCCAAAAATCCCAGGCCAGCCACAACAGGGGAACAAAGGCCCCGATGTGGCTGATTATTTGCAGGGGCGTCCAGCGTTGTTTTTGTTTTGCCATTAGAAATTTGCCGTTAAACTCATTCCATCGTACAGATGGGCAACTTGCTCTGCGTAGCCGTTGAACGGCAGCGTTTTGCGGCGGCCAAACTCGCCAATGCGCCGTTCGGTGGCCTGCGACCAGCGGGGATGCGATACTTCGGGATTGACGTTGGCGTAAAAGCCGTATTCGTTGGGGGCAGAGGTCATCCACAAGGACACCGGCATTTCTTCAACCAGGTCTATTTTAACAATTGATTTGATGCTTTTAAAGCCGTATTTCCAGGGGATTGCCAGGCGCAGCGGCGCGCCGTTCTGGGGGAGTAATTCTTTGCCGTACAGCCCCGTGGCCATCAGCGCCAGATCGTGCATGGCTTCATCCAAACGCAAGCCCTCAACATACGGCCAATTGTACCAGGCGCTGTCCTGTCCGGGCATTTCTTCGGGGCGGTACACGGTTTCAAAGCGAACATATTTTGCCTTTGACGTAGGTTCTGCCTCCCGCAAAATTTTGGCCAGCGGAAATCCCGTCCAGGGGATGACCATCGACCAGGCTTCCACGCAGCGCAGGCGGTAAATGCGTTCTTCCTGCTCAAAGCTGCGCAAATCGTCAAGGCTGTAGGTTCTGGGCTTGCTCACCAGGCCGCCCACCGCTACTTCCCACGGCGAGGTGGTAAATCCCGTGGACATACCGGCGACCCGTTCTTTGTCGGTGGTGAATTCGTAGTAGTTGTTGTAGTTGGTGATGGCATCGAATGAATTCAGCGGGTCGCCCAGTTCGTCGGTGGTGGCTTGGGGGGCAGCTTGAGTGGTGGCCGTTGGGTCGGCGCCATTGGCCGCCGCGGATGTATCTCCGCCGGCCGGCACGCTGTTGGGTTGTCCATTAGCGGGGGCGGATGCGTTATCCTGCGGGGCACAGCTACTTAGGCCCAGCACGGCCGTGCCGGCGGCCAACGCGCCAATGCCCACCATAAATTTTCGACGGGAGAGATAAATATGTTCGGGCGTGATTTCCGATGATCTTATTCTGGTCATTACTTTCACCTCTGAATCAATTTTAACACAGCGTGTTATGTGCGGTCTGTAATTGAACTAACTGAATTGTAAATTGATTTTCTTATGAAAGTATTAACTGTGCATAAATTTCAGATGAATATTCCAGAACGGTTATCGCGCAGTATAAAAACCAATCACCCGTAATTTGAACGATCTAAGACGATTAACCACCCAACATATATCTTATTATCAATTGATGGATGACCTGTTCAACGGGAGCTTTATCGTCGGTAAACACAATATCACTGGCTTCGATTTCCCACACTCTGGAGCCGGCGGCTCGATCTGCCACGCGTTGCAGTAGCGGGTGTTGGAGCAGCACGGAATTGCCCAGGAAATTTTCGATTTGGGTAGGCTGTTTGGTGGCAATAACCAGGCTGTTGCCCAGCGAACTGCCGTAACTGGGGACATCGATAACGTACACATTGGGGAAAACGGTTTTCATGGTGCTGCCCAAAACTTCTACCAGGCTGTAATCGGTCGAGGTACGCCCGGCATTAATAACCATCACCCCGTCGTCATTCAAATGGTTGTAGATTTCCTGAAAGAATTCCTGCGTGGTCAGGTGGAAAGGAATGTAGG
>CAYWSS010000827.1:0-2528 GCA_964460505.1 uncultured Caldilineaceae bacterium
TTTCAGCTGCTTTCACAACCTCGGCTAACAATTAAACAACATGGAGTATGGCTTTTAACTGCCCGCTATGTGTGCCAACATTTTCCAGTTTGTGTGTGCGAGCCACAACTTGCTGTTCCAGATTGTTTACCAGGGTGTTAATCCGGGCAGCCATATCGTTAAAGCTACCCGCCAGCCGGCCAAGCTCATCGGCGCTATCTATCTGGGCCGACACCTCCAGATTACCCGCCTGTAGTTCGCCGGCAGCTTCCGTCAACTTGACTACATTACGGGTAATGCTGTTGTTGAGTATTTTGGCGATGAACAAAACCAACAATAATCCTCCCAGAGCAATAACAACCAGGATGGTTGCGGCCAGTTGGTTTGCCCGGGTAATTCGTGTTTGGGCCCGCTCAACCTCGCCCTTGGCCAGGATAATCAATTCGACCGAGATAGGATTGACGGCTTCGGCCTGTAAATTAAAATCATTGAGTTTACTGCGAATATCAACATCAAGTTCAACAATATCTTCAGCGATTGACCGGTAATTATCAAGATGGGTCTGGGCTTGCGCCTTTTGCTCTATGGTCAGCGTGGGCGTATCTTCAATGGCCTGGCGTAATTGAAAGGCGACATTAAGCGCCGACTGCATCACAGGACGTTGGCGGGTAACCAAATAATCTTTTTCAAATATTTTCATATCCTGATATAAAGTGATCAGGTTTTGGCCATCCGTCTGCAATATATCTTGCAACAAGGCCGAGTGTTGAGCCAATTGTGCTTCCAACCCGGTTTCAGGGGCAGCTAATTGCGTAACTAACTCAACCGATTCTAAAAACGTATCGGCGTAACGTTCTGCGGCGGAGAGATACAAATTCAGATCCACGTTACGCTCCCGTAAGGCAGTGCTGACATCTGAGGTGGCAATGCGTTGTTGCAAATCCTTACTGAGGGTTACCACCCCAGCCATCTTTTGCACTGCTTTCAGCGCGTAAACCTGGCGAGCCTCTGCAAAACCGATAAGCGGATACTGCAAGAAAAAATCTCTCTGCAGAACGTGGGCTTCCTGCAAATCCCGATCCATCTCCAGCACCAAACCCTGAATTTCTGTGCCGGTCAAAATAGCTGCTTCTGTTTCACGGCGGACAATGGTTAGAGCCACATAGCTGGTTATGACCACCAGCAGGTTTAGCACCAACAGTAGAGTAAAGGCTGAACTAAATTTGGTTGTGATGCTTAATTTGCGCCAACGTTCAAACATAACTCCTCCATTAGTCATCTCGTTTTTTTCAATGTAACTATTCGACAGATTTCTTATGAAACCACAAAGGTTTAGTTTAAAACCTATTGGGTTTGCTCATAAGTATATATCACGTTCAATAGCAATCCTTCAAGTCCGGCGGCTGGATCATCCATCTGCACGATATCAAACCTGGCCACCCCGCAATCGCCGAATTCATTGCAGGTGAGTTTGCCCGTTACGCCCTCAAAGTCGGTAGCTGCATACAGAGCATCTCGCAGGGCTTGCCGGCCAATGTGCAGCGTTCCATCTTCCTCTTGCACCGCCATCGCTTCAATAGTGGTTAAAAGTAAATTGGCGGCATCGTAAGCATAGTTGTAGTAGGGAGAGGGAGGCGGCTTGCCATATTTTGTCTCATATTTAGAGGCTAATTTATCAAGGCCGGAACCTTGCAATACGGCTGGGCCGGCAAAGTACATCCCTACTCCATCTGCCCCGACAGCTTCAATGAAACTATCGTATAGCAGCGGATCAGCACCGATGAGGATGACATCTTCCAAACCGGCCACTTCCCTGGCTTGCTGGACAATAGAATTAGCCTCCGGTGGAACGAGTGGCATAAAAAGTACCTTAACCTCAGAATTTGCTATAGCCGTCAATACAGGTTCCATATCTTCGTCTCCCTTGTTAATAGCGGCGTCCAGGACAATTTCGCCTCCCAATTCTATGAATGTTTGCTGGAATACCTTTGTCAAACCCAGGGTATAGGAGTCGCCATCATTAATGGTGGCCGCTTTGGTCAGCCCCAGTTCTTCAAAAGCGAATGTTGCCGCTGCCCGCCCCTCTTCTGCGCCATTATAGATGGTGCGGAAGTAGCCCGGGTGCCAGTCAGGGCCTTTTGTCCCACCTATGGCGGTTAAGGAAGGACCTGCATTTATACCTGAGACCATCACCAATCCGGCATCGGACATAATTTTGGATGCAGTTGTAGCTGACTGGGAGCAAGTGGTGCCAAAAATAGCCACAACTTGGGGGTCGGCAACGATCCTTAAGGCATTATTGGCCCCACTTTCAGAGGAACATTCATCATTTTTACTGTGTAACTCAACCGGGTGGCTGAGAAGCTTGGTGTCTCGCTCAATCAGGGCAAGTTCAATCCCCTGAGTTTGTGGGACGCCGGCAAAAGCCACCTGACCAGTTATTGCCTGGATCACCCCCAGTTTAAGCGGTTTGCCCGGGGCGATAGTCACACAACCAATCGCGTCGGTACATTCAAAGGGCGGGGGGGCTGGTTGGCAGGCAACCAGAC
>CAYWSS010000828.1:0-2516 GCA_964460505.1 uncultured Caldilineaceae bacterium
TAATCAGGTGGTGATGATGGTGCTGGCCATGGTTATCATTGCCGGGCTGGTTGGCGGCGGCGGGTTGGGGCTGGAGGCCGTGACCGGGCTGGCCAAAAACCAAACCGGTCGCGGTATTGAAGCCGGGTTAGCCATTGTTATTCTGGCTATGATTATGGACCGGATGACTCAGGCCTGGGTTCAAAAACGGCGGCTTTACGCTAACAACGAGTAGCTTTTAGTTATTGTCCCGAGAGCAGGAGTTGGGGGTTGGGAGTTAGGGAAAAACGCTTTACCTGACTTTGTTACTCGGCAAACCTTCCTGGAAGCTCGATTTAAGGTTAGAATCGTTTCATACCACAAGAGCACAATGTAATTCAGGCAACTTACCTTCAAAATAGTATGCCCCTCTTTTTGGGTACAGCTTCCAGAAAGGTGACTTTACCGAAATGTCGGGTAGTGAATACCTAACTCCTAAATCCTAACCCCTAACCTGGATAAGCCAGAACCAAAAAGAAGGGGGAGTAAGGATTAAATTATGGCGCAAACCCATACTGCATACCCGGCCTGTCCGGTCAAGAAAAGATAGCGTCAAATCCACATGCCGGCCCCCATCTTATGAGCAAATCAAACTCGCTGCTTGCCAAACTCGCACCCCAAGCCACATTAAATTTCCGAAAGATAACAATTGCCCTGTATGTAGTTGTTGCCTTTTTGTATTGGATGTCGCTTTATATTTACGTTCCCACGTTGCCCACTTACGTGCAAAGCAAAGTCGGTAGCCTGGCCACGGTTGGAGTGGTGCTTTCTATGTATGGCTTGTGGCAAGCGCTGTTGCGTTTGCCTTTGGGTATCGCCGCAGATTGGTGGGGGCGACGAAAGCCGTTCATTATTGCCGGGCTGGCCCTGGCCGGCTTTGGCGCCTGGATGATGGCCATAGCCGGCGGCGCAGCCGGTTTAACGGCGGGCCGGGCCATAACCGGATTGGCAGCAGCAGCCTGGGTGCCATTGGTGGTTGCATTCACCAGCCTTTTTCCATCCGGTGAGGTGATTAGAGCAACGGCTATGCTTACATTTGCCAACTCATTGGGGCGAATACTGGCCACAAGTGTAACCGGTTCGCTTAACCAGTGGGGCGGGTACTCATTAGCTTTTTTTCTGGCTGCGGCAGCGGCAGCTATAGGCATTTTGTTTTTGCTGCCGGTAAAAGAGCAGCCTCGCCCGCGTGTGCGCCCTTCTGTACAGAATATCGGTCAACTGGTAACTCGTAAAGACGTGCTGCTGCCGGCGCTTTTGGCCGCGGTGAGCCAATATGCCAACTGGACCACCACCTTTGGCTTTAACCCCATTGTGGCCCGGCAGTTGGGCGGCACCGATGTTACCCAGAGTATGTTGGTAAGCATGCATATTGGCGTGGTGCTTCTGGGCAATTTAAGCGCCACGCTCATTGTAAAACGCATTGGCTCCCGAAAACTGGTTTATGCAGGTTTTGGCTTGCTATCGCTGGGTGTTGGCCTGGCCGCATACGCGCCAACGCTGGCCGTATTGTTTGCGGCTCAATTTTGCCTGGGCCTGGCTCAAGGCATCAGCTATCCGGTGTTGATGGGGCTGAGCATTCAGTCTGTGGCCGATGCCGAACGCACCACGGCCATGGGGTTGCATCAGGCTGTGTACGCCATCGGGATGTTCGGCGGCCCCTGGATTAGCGGATTGGTAGCCAGCGCTACCGGCATCCGGCCCATGTATGCCCTGACGGCAGTTGCCTGTCTGGCACTGGGGTTCCTGGGCGCATCCCGCCTTTCGCCCTCCCAATTAAAGCGTTAACTTTTTGGGGAAATTTTGAACCCGGCGCAAATGGCAACCAATGCCGAATACACATTGATGGGGGCAACAATTTGTCATCATTCCATTTAACTGGTATAACTGGTTATGTAAGTTAATCGGTTTAGCAAGATTTACCGCTCCGGTTGGACGAATTGGAGCGGTTTTTTATTAGGTTCAGGAGTATTATGCATTTTTCAGAATTTAAATTAAACAAACCTCTGCAAAAAGCTGCCGGTTCGATGGGATACAAGGAAGCCACCCCCATCCAGGCGCAGGCAATTCCGCCCGGGCTGGAAGGCCGCGACATTATTGGCTGCGCCCAAACAGGTACCGGAAAAACGGCTGCCTTTTTATTACCGGCGCTGCAACATATGTTGGATAACGAGAGAAAAACCAAAAATCCCCGGGTGGTGGTGTTGGCCCCCACCCGCGAGCTGGTAATCCAGGTAACCGACCATGCTCAAAAACTTGCCGGCCACACCCCCATTCGGGTGGCTTCAATTTACGGCGGGGCCCACATGAGATATTTAAATAGCCTAATACCACCCCGGGGCGGTGTTGGTAATGACACGCCGCGGCGGGTCACTCAGTTCGGCACCGGCCGCCAGCAGTGTCGATTCCTGGATTCCCATCACCACTCCCCAGGAGATGCTGCCCGCCCACACGAAGCTCATGCTGGGGGTGAAGGCGGCTGCCGCCAGCAGGGACAGAGC
>CAYWSS010000829.1:0-2512 GCA_964460505.1 uncultured Caldilineaceae bacterium
CAGGAAATTTTGGGCACATCCCGGTCGACGGCAAAGTTTCTATTTATTATCGTTTGAAGGTATAATCGAGGATACAGTTCTGACCTACCATCAACGATGTGCGAGCAAGCCGTATGCCTCAGAATAAACTAGCACAATTAGAGTCTCACATTCAGGATTTGTTCTCAAACAGTATTATTGAGAATGTCAATGTGTGGCTGAATGTGCACGATAACGAACTCAATATCACTTACTGGAACAAAGTCGCAGAAGAAATAAGCGGATATTCGCGGGAAGAGGTGTTGGGACACAAAAAAATATGGGGATGGCTTTATCCCGATACAACCTATCGCCGGGAGAGCATGTCGTCTGCCCTGAGTACGGTGGTCGAAAACGAGGGGTTGCAATACTATGAGCGTAATATCCTGTGCAAGGATGGTCAAGTAAAGACGATTTTGTGGAATTCCCGCTCACTCGCAGACGAGCAGGGTATCATTTATGGGGCGATCACCTTCGGTTATGATATTACGGATCGCAAGCATACAGAAATTGCCCTGAAAAAAGCTCACGATGAATTATCTGTGTTGTACGATGTGGCCTCAATTGCCAGCCAGTCCATCGACCTGAGTACCATCCTGCAAAGTTCATTGACGCGGGTATTGCCCACCATGAAAAGCAAAAAGGGCACCATTCACCTGTGGGATGTCCAAACCGAAACCTTGCGGCTGGCTGCGCATCAAGGACTTTCGGATTCTGCGGTTTTGCAATTGGAATGTATTTCGCTGGATGACGGTTTGATTAGCCGGGTTTTCAGCCAGGGCGCGCCGGTGATGGTCACGGATATGGGCGATGTGCTCAAGATGCACAACGCACCGGCCAACGTACTCCATACATATCTGGGCGCACCGGTGCGGGCGAAAGGCCGGATTTTAGGGGTGTTCAGCGTATTTAGCCGGGCCGAACATCACTTCAGCCAGGATGAAATTACCCTGCTGACGTCGATTTCCCACCAAATTGGGGTGGCGGTTGAAAACGCCCGGCTGTATCAGGAAGCCGCGCAGTTGGCCGTAATGGAAGAACGCCGCCGATTGGCCAGAGACCTGCACGACTCCGTGACGCAATCGTTGTTTAGCGTAACCTTGTTGGCCGAGGCCAGTAATCGATTGCTGCGCGGGGGAGAATTATCAAATGCGGAGCAGCATCTTACCTGGCTGAATGAAACCGCCCAAAATGCGCTCAAGGAAATGCGTTTACTCATTTTTGAGTTGCGCCCAATGGATCTGGAAACCGGCGGGTTGGTAGCCGCCGTTCAACAACGCCTGAATGCCGTCGAGCGTCGAACCGGCATCAAGGCCCACCTGATAGCAGACCAGTCGGCTGAATTGCCTATCCACCTTGAAGAAGGGCTTTACCGCATCATTCAAGAGGCGTTGAACAACACCTTGAAACATGCGGCGGCCACATCCATCACGATTCACATCACCATCCGCCCAACCGAAACAACCGTGCAAATCTCCGATGACGGAATTGGTTTTGAGCGCGATGACGTCTACCGGCTGGGGGGATTGGGGTTGGAAAGTATTCGGGAGCGAGTTGAAAATATGGGCGGAACGTTGCGCATCAAATCTGCGATTGGCCAAGGGACGCACATAACTATCTGCGTCTAAACTCCACCACATACTTTGCCAGGAGTAAACTTATGAATGAGACAATCCGTGTTTTTGTTGCCGATGACCATGCCATCGTTCGCAAGGGAATACAAGCGCTCATCGCCACCGAACCGGGCATGGATGTTGTGGGAGAAGCAGATAACGGCAAAGATGCGGTTCGCTTGGTGAAAAAACTGAAGCCGGATGTCATCTTGATGGATATGATAATGCCCAGAATGGGAGGCATCGAGGCCATCAGCATAATAACCCGGCAAAACCACGATGCCCGTATCTTGGCGTTGACCAGCTTCGCAGAGAATGACAAGGTTTTGCCGGCCATTAAAGCCGGCGCGCTGGGTTACTTGCTAAAAGATACTTCGCCACAGCAACTCTTGCAAGCCATTCGAGATGTGGCCCGGGGAGTCTCATCACTGGATTCCAGTGTGGCCCTAAAGATAATTCAGGAAATAAAGAACCCACCCGATGAAGCCCGCTCCCCGGATTCATTATCAGAACGCGAACTGGATGTCCTCAAACTGGTGGCCCAGGGATTGTCGAATCAGGAAATTGCCGACAAGCTATACATCAGCGAACGCACGGTGCGCAACCACGTAGGCAATATTCTCAACAAACTGCATTTGGCAAACCGTACCCAGGCCGCCTTGCACGCCCTCCGCAAAGGACTGGCCAAACTCGACGAGTAAACCAGACCATCCCCCAATAAGTCAAAAGTACCAAAAAGCTCACGCCATCTGTGGGCTTTTTGACTTAACAAGAACACGTCTTTTGACAGATGAAAAATCGGCAGAATCCGATTAAACTAATTATATTCGTATTTATTCAGCAGTCGAAAAAGTATCAATGTATTATTTTGTTTTAGCCAC
>CAYWSS010000830.1:0-2497 GCA_964460505.1 uncultured Caldilineaceae bacterium
AATGTTGTGGTAGAGGTTGCCATTGAGCTGGTTAACCGGGATGGGGTGGAAAAGCTATCCATTGCCGGGCTGGCCGGCAAGCTGGGGGCTCGACCACCCTCGTTGTACAACCACATTGATGGGCTGAAAGGGTTGTACCGGGCCATGGCCTTAAAAGGGTTGCAGAAATTGACCGCCGTGATGCAACCAGCGGTCATGGGGCGGGCCGGGTATGATGCTCTGGTGGCTCTGGCTAATGCTTACCGCGATTTTGCCAAAGCGCAGCCCGGGCTGCATACCCTAACCTTGCGCTCTGCCGAAAACGAAGATGATGAATTAAAAAGGGAAGGACAAAATGCCTTAAACGTGGCCCTGGCTGTGTTGCGTGGGTACGAACTTGAAGGCGAGGCCGCACTGCACGCCACCCGTTGTTTACGCAGCGCGATGCAAGGTTTTGTATCGTTGGAATTAAACGATGGATTTGCCCTGACCCTGGATCTGGACGAGAGTTACGGGCATCTTTTACAAACGCTGGATTGTGGTTTTTGAACCGGTTTCAGGCAGCATGAATAGGGGCGGAAGGGCGCAGAGGTGCAGGGGCGCAAATCACCAACCTTGCAACTTGCAACTTGCGGCCTGCAACCTGCAATTAAACGCTAAAGGCCAGCATCGACATAATGGCTATCGTCTGTAAAATAAATATCGGCAGACCGTTAACCAAAAAATCTCGCATTTTATACTGTCCGGGTTCACGCACCAGCAAATTATTACCATTCGTTAACGGGGTAATGTAGGCCGCATTGACTGCAAAGGCGACGGCAATGGCAAAAAGCCGGGGTGATGCGCCTTGCGACACAGCCAGATTAATAGCAATGGGCATCATCAGCGCAGCAACCACTGAGTTGCTGATTACCTGCGTGGTGACAGTTGCCAGCAGGTAAAGGATAAACAGAGGCCCCATAACCCCCACGCTCTGGCTGACGCCAAGTATGAGATCGACAAAAACTTGTGCAGCTCCGGTTCTTTCCAAAGCGACAGCCAGTGGTAACATTGATCCAATGAGAACGATGATCTTAAAATCAATGCTGCGGTAGGCTCGATCTAATCCAATACATTGGGTTAGAATCAAGATCAGAGATGCTGCCAGCGTAGCCGTTGCCAAATCTACCAGGCCGGTAACGACCACGGCCAGCATCAGCAGCAGGATGCCAATGGTTAGCCCGGCTTTGCTGGTGATCAAATCGCCGGGCCGGGGGCTGAAATCGGTGATAAAAGCCAGGTTTAAATCTTTGCCCACTGACCGGATACGATCGATGGAACCTTGCACTAACATTGTATCGCCGGCCTCTAACCGCAGCGATGGCAGGTTTTTGCGGATGGCTTTTCCCCGCCGCTGAACGGCCAGAATATTCAGCCCGTAGCGCCCTCTAAAGTTGATTTTGGCCAGTGTCTTTCCCCCTAACGCAGATCGAAACGGAACCACCACTTCGGCCAGCCGCAGCGTTTCCTGCTCCAGCCGGTTGAATTCATTGAGGTGAACCGGCCCCTTCAATTCCAGATGATGAGTTCCGGCGGCTTGAAGAATGTGGCCGTATTCGCCGGCTACAATCAGGATATCATTTTGTTCCAACACCCAGCCTGGTTTGGCCGGTCTTAATTTGCCGTCCTGAGACCGAACCGCAATCAAGTTGAGGCCAAACTTTGTACTGAGATTACTCAGCTCCAGTTGATGGCCTATTAAATCAGATTCGGAGCGAACCCGCAGACGATAAAGCAGGTTCTCCAGCTTATAGCTATGTTCCACCTCATCCAGCGAAGGTAATTCCGTTTCGGCGGGTAATTTTTTACTAAGCAGACGGCGACCAGGGAACAAATACCACCCAATTACAATGGTAATTGAGGCCAGGGCATAGGGTGTAAGACTAAATAACCCCAGTGGGGCCTGCCCGCTTGCGGCCAGAATATCATTCACCAACAGGTTGCTGGGGGTACCGATCAGCGTCAGTTGGTTGCCTACGGTGGCTGTAGCCGCCAAGGGAAGCAGCAGTCGGGAGGGCGCCGTTTTTGTTTGCCGGGCAATGCGCAGGATGGCGGGCATAAGCAGCGCTACCACCAGCATGGCCCCCAACACAGAAGTCATCAATGCGGCGGTTAGCATGATGACCAGTAACAGGGGTACTTCTTTTTTACCGCCATATCGCGTCATTTGGTTGGCAATAATGGTGGCTACGCCGGTTTCAAACAAGGCGGCGCCAATGACATAAATCCCAGCCACCACAATAATTACCGGCTGCCCAAATGCCCGGAATGCCTCTTCTGCGCTGATGATGCCGCTTAAAATTAGCAGTAGCATCACCAGCATAGCCACCAGATCAGCCCGCAATTTTTGGCTGGACATCACCAGCAGCGTGGCGATGAGCAGCAAAATTGTAAAAATAGTCTGCCATTCCATAGATACCTCCTGCTAAAAAATAAAGGCTCACAATTGTGAGCCTTTATTTTAGTGGATGATTAAACC
>CAYWSS010000831.1:0-2487 GCA_964460505.1 uncultured Caldilineaceae bacterium
CCTGCCAGTGTGGATTCCCGCTAAAAGCACGCGGGAATGACATCTCAAAAGTTCCGTTCTCATTCTGTTTTCAGTATACTACTTGTACGCTGGTTACCTGCTTTATTAGCTTGATGCGTATGGGGGCCTAAAGCCCTCTCCCCTCGCGAGGGCGACCGCAGGAAAGTTGGAGGGGGCGAACGATTACCAGAGAACAGTGGGAATCCTCCCCGTGGGAAAAAATTTTCTTGGTGAACTTTGCAAAAATCTTTGCGTTCTTTGTGGTTAATTTCCCTGCCCAAAAGCAAGAAACCGGTTGCTAATAGCCGCGCTCTTTACTCGCTTACTGCCACCACTCCATCCGCCACCAGCGCATCGACAGCATTGCTGCTGTAACCCAGCAACTCCTGCAAAACAGGGCGGGTGTGCTGCCCCAGATTGGGGGCGGGTTCGGTGGGGATTTCCGGATTGGTGGATAGATGGGGGGTGGTGCGGGCAAAGGTGTGCGGCCCCACGTCCGGGTCGTCAACCTCCACCAGCATTTGGCGCGTGCGGAAATGTTCATCCTCAAACACATCGCCGGCGGTGTAGACCGGGCCGGTGGGTACGCCCGCTGCGTTCAGGGCATCAACGACGTCGGCCCGGGTTTTGTCGGCCATCCAGTTTTCCAGAATGGGCCGGAGGAAATCGGCGTTGGCGGCGCGGGCGGTGCCGGTGGCGCTGCGCAAATCATCCACCAGATCGGGCCGGCCCACGGTTTTGGCAATGCGCTGCCAGATAATATCATCCGGCACGTTAAGCGCAATGTACCCATCGCTGCATTTAAACGCCCCGCGCGGCCAGAGATGCTGTAATTTGCCGCGCTTCGGCTCCTGCCCCGTCACCGAATAAAGCGTCACCATGCGCTCGTTGAGGGCCAGCACATTGTCCAGCATGGAAACGTCCACCAACTGCCCCTGGCCGGTGCGTTCCCGCATAAACAGGGCCTGCATAATGCCGTAGGCGGAAATCATCCCGGAGTAAACATCGGCCATGCCGTACAGGGTGTAGGTGGGTGGTTTATCGGCAAAGCCGACCAGATCCATTACCCCGCTCATGGCCTCGGCCACAATGTCGAAGGCCGGGCGGGTGCTGTAATCGCTCTGGTAGCCGGGCAGGCGGCCAAAGCCGGAAATCATCGCATAAATGAGGCGCGGATTGACGGTTTTCAGGCTGTCGTAGTCCAACCCCATTTTGGCGGTGGCTCCGGGGCGAAGGTTTTCAACCACCACATCCGATAGTTCGGCCAGTTGGCGCATAATCTTTTGCCCGGCCTCGCTGCGCAAATTGAGGGCCAGACTTTTTTTATTGCGATTGTACGACAGGTACCCTCCGGCCTTTTTCACCCCATCTTTTTCCACAAAGGGGGGAATAGCCCGGCGCGGGTCGCCTTTGCCCGGCCGTTCAATTTTTATCACCTCGGCCCCGGCATCGGCCAGCAGCAGGGTGCAGTAGGGGCCGCTCATATACTGTTCCAGCCCAATCACACGGATACCGGAGAGCGGGCGGTGGGTGGTATTGGTCACAATTTAATCCTCCGCTTCTGAATTTGATTTTGTTTGATAACGCGCCTCCAGTTCCCGTACACGCGCTTCCAGTTGAGCCACACGATTTTCAGCCTGCCGGCGGGCTTTGGCTTCGGCTTCGGCGCGGGCTGCTTCGGCTTTGGCGCGGGCTGCTTCGGCTTCGGCGCGTTTTTCAGCCGGAAGGATGCGTTCGCCGGTCTGTTTGTCAATAACAAAAAAGCGCTTTTTATCATCGCTAACGCCCACCCACACTTTATTGATTTCGCTAAATATCCGGCCTTGCTCGTTGGGTTGAATTTGGGTGTAAATACCGTCTTGCAGGCGATACCCCACCACTTCGTAAGATACATCTTCTCCCTGCAGCCACGAGTCGATAATGAAATACTCTTTAATCCCGGCTTGCTCATAGATAGCCACCTTTTTATCCCGATCCGGCTGGCGGTAGCGAGGCGAAACCACTTCCAAAACAAAAGTGGGGCGGGTTCCTTCTTGCGCTACATCAAAAGCCGGGCGGGGTTTGGCCGGGCCCTTAACATTGGGGATAACCGTAACATCGGGCGCGGGCTGCGATAAGCCCTCGATGCCCCACAAGATTTTCAAATCGCTAAAAACGGTTGTGGCCGGGTCATCCTGATAGAGATAACGAAAGATGCTTTTGAGGGCGCCGGTATCTTCATCATGCAACGTGCCTTGCATAAACAAATCTCCTTCTTCGGGGTCAAGAAAGTCATTCAGGGTAAGGGGCTTGTAGCTGTATACCTCTTTGCCATCTTTATCATAAGTGATAATGGTGCGGTAGCCGTAGTAAAATTCATCGTCAAGGCGCTCTGTGGCCGATAAGGGCCGCGCTTTAATGGTCATTAAATCCTCCTCTGAAAATGCCCCCCACCCCCCTCTCCCAAATTGAAAGAGGGGTAGTAGCGGTAGCGAGTGGGGTCCCTCC
>CAYWSS010000832.1:0-2485 GCA_964460505.1 uncultured Caldilineaceae bacterium
AATACCGTGCAGGAAAAGCAACTGACTCAACAGGAAACCACGCTGGAAAATCTGCAAACCGCATTGGAGCAGTTGAAAACCCAGCGGGCCGAACAGCAGCAGCAAGCCGTGGAAGCCGCCCGGCTGGAGCTGCTCAAAAGCCTGCTGCCTTCGCTTGACAGCCTGGATGCTGCTTTTGAAACCGGGCGGCGGCAGGTACTCAAACAACGTTTTCCCGCCAAAACCCGCCGCGCCGTTATCGCCTGGCTCGATGGCGTGCGCCTGGCCCGGCTGCGCCTGCTGGATGTGCTGGGAGCTTACCAGATTACCCGAATCCCCACCGTGGGACATCCGTTTGACCCGCATTTGCACGTGGCTGTAGCCACCGACTCATCGGGCAAAGCCCCCGATGGCATCATTATCGGCGAAGATCGCTCCGGGTACACCGCTCCCAACAAAGTGCTGCGCTTTGCCGAAGTGGTAGTCAGCCGGAAATAAACCAATTTTAGACTTTGGATTTGCCAGATACCCACTGACAACATAGCCATCTAACTCAAATAAACTGTTTTCAAGAAAGGATATCCACTCAATGAGTGACATTATTATCGGTATAGACCTGGGCACCACCAACTCTGCCGTGGCCGTGGTGCAGGAGGGTCAACCTAAAATTTTAGCCAAAGGTGACCAGCGCATCATCCCTTCGGTGGTGGGCTGCACCAAGCAGGGCAACTGGCTGGTAGGCCAACCCGCCCTTAACCAGTACGCCATGAACCCGGATAACACCGTCCGTTCTATCAAGCGCAAAATAGGCAGCGACGAGCGGGTTATGCTGGGGGGGCGAGAACTCTCGCCACAGGAAATTTCGGCCTTTATTTTGCGCGAGATCAAAGCCATTGCCGAAGAAAATCTGGGGCAGCCGGTAAGTAAAGCAGTCATCACCGTGCCGGCCTACTTTACCAATGCCCAGCGGCAGGCCACCAAGGAAGCGGGGCAGATTGCCGGGCTGGAGGTGGTGCGCATCATCAACGAACCCACCGCCGCGGCCCTGGCCTACGGCCTGGATCACGAAGATGACCAACTGGCCCTGGTGTACGATCTGGGCGGCGGCACCTTTGATGTATCGTTGGTGGAGATGACCGGCGGCGTGGTTGAGGTGCGGGCCAGCCACGGCGATACCCGTCTGGGCGGTGATGATTTTGATCACATTCTGGCCGAACACGCCGGCAAGCTCTTTTACAAAAAGCATCAGCTTGCGCTGAAAGACAATCGCGTGGCGCTGGCCCGGCTGGATCGGGCCGCCGAAGCTGCCAAAGTTCACCTGTCTGATTTTGCCGAAGCCCGGCTGCGCGAAGAGTATCTTGCTGAACAGAATAACATTCCCTACCACCTGGATGCCACCGTGGGGCGCAGTGAGTTTGAAGAAATGACCGGACAGTTGCTGGATCGCACCCTCGAATCTCTGGAAAAGGTATTTGAAGATGCGGAACTTAGTCCGGAAGAATTGGACCGGGTGCTGTTGGTGGGCGGCACCACCCGCATGCCCGCGGTTTGGGCCCTGGTGGCCAACTATACCGGCGTAGAACCGGACGCAGAAATTAACCCCGATGAAGTGGTGGCGCTGGGGGCGGCCGTGCAAGCTGCCATCATTGCCGGACTGCCGGTTGATTCTATTTTGGTTGATGTCACTCCCTACTCGCTGGGTATCGAGGCGGCCACCTGGCTTGGCGGCCATCTAATCCCCGATATTTACAACGTGTTGATTCATCGCAATACCACCATCCCTGTAACCAAAGAGCAAACGTTTCAAACCGTTCAACCCAACCAGAAGGCGGTTCACATTAAAGTGTATCAAGGCGAATCGCCCATTGCCTCGGCCAATACCCTGCTGGGCGATTTCTTAATTGAGGATTTGGAACAGGCCGTGCCGGGAGAACATCCCACAGTAAATGTGCGGTTTGATTTTGATGTTAACGGGATGCTTCACATTTCGGCCACCGACCGGGCCAACGGCCAGCAAAAAGGGGTAAGCGTGGAAGCCAGCCAGG
Source organism: uncultured Caldilineaceae bacterium (assembly GCA_964460505.1). Taxonomy (GTDB): domain Bacteria; phylum Chloroflexota; class Anaerolineae; order 4572-78; family J111; genus J095. Next base: position 2,025 of record CAYWSS010000832.1, read on the forward strand.
CCCGGCTGTCACCCCACGAAATTGCCGCTGCCCGCGAGCAGTTGTCAGATTTGAAATTTCTGGATGAGCCGGCAGAAGAGGCCGCTGCTCCCGTTTTGGACGATGAAATGCAGGCCTTGCTACACCGCGCTCAGGAATTGCTGGCCGGCAACAGCCTGACCGAACCCCAAAAAACCACGCTGCACAGATTGCTGGACAATATCGACAACGTCGAAAATCAGAACGAACTTGATGACCTGTCCGAAGAGCTGCTGGACGCATTGTTTGATTTGGAATAAGCCATTATTTACCAAAGCAGCAAAAAAGACGCTGAATATCTCAGCGTCTTTTGTTTTTATTACAGAAATTGTAACTACTTGTATACCCCCTTGAAACCGCTATAGTCGCGTCCTTTTGCCGTTTTTACCCCCCCCTCAATCCCCATACGCATCAAGCTAATAAAGTGGGCAACAAATGGGTAA
>CAYWSS010000833.1:0-2463 GCA_964460505.1 uncultured Caldilineaceae bacterium
GCGAGAGCCCTCGCGCCACGGGTGTCACAAGACGGACACTTTTGCCCCCCCCGCCCCTGCACCGCCGGTACCTGCTTTTACGCCCGCGCCCGCCGCGAGGCCGAATCGGCGCACGTGATTATTGTCAACCACGCCCTGCTGTTGGCTGACGTGGGGGTTGATAACAAAATCATTCCCGAATACAAATACCTGATTGTCGACGAAGCTCACCATGTAGAGGACAGTGTTACCAACCAGCTCAGTTTCTCCATCGACCAAAAATCAATGGGGCAACTCTTACGCGAACTGAGCCAACCCCTGCGCGGCAGTGACCGGCGGGTGGGTTTTATTCACGAAATAGCTCGTCGCAGCACATCGGTGGTGCCCGGCAGTCTCAAAGGCGATGTTAGCGACATTGTCACCAAAAGCGACGAAACCGTCGATAAATTAAGTGGCGCAGCGCGGCAGCTATTCTCTGCACTGCAATCATTTATGGCTGAATTCCCCGGCAATCGCGGTTACAACCAAAAAACCCGTCTGACCGACAACGCCCGCAGCCAACCCGCCTGGTCAAACGTAGAGTTGTCCTGGGATAACACCGACGCCAACCTGCAGGACACATCTAAAGCGCTGGGTATTCTGTACACTATGCTGACAGAGTTGGAAGCCTACGATGTCCCTAATTGGGAAGATCTACTCTCTAACTTAACCTTCTACCGGAACCGGCTGGACGAAATAAGAAGCAACCTGAAAACTATTCTTTCTACCCCCAATCCGGATCGAATTTTGTGGGTGGAGCAAAACATAAAAAATAAAGATATTTCGGTTCACAATGCGCCCCTGCACGTAGGTGGGTTGGTGCAGGAATACTTGCTAAAACCCAAAGAATCGGTTATTTTTACATCTGCAACACTGCGCACCAATAACTCGTTTGACTACTTTCAGGATCGGCTGGATTTGTGGGATGCCGAGGAATCGGCGGTGGGTTCGCCCTTTGATTACCAAAACAGCACCCTGCTTTACCTGCCCACCGACATGCCCGAGCCGAACACTCCCGGTTACCAAAAAATCAGCAGCGAGGCGCTGGCGCAGTTGGCTAAACAAATTAAAGGCCGAACGCTTGTCCTGTTCACCGCTTACAGCCAGCTCCGGCAGGCCGCCGGCGCCATCAAAGGGCCTCTGGCCGAGGCCGGAATCGTAGTGTACCAGCAAGGTGATGGCACCAGCCGGCGGCAGTTGATAGAAAATTTCAAAACTGCCGATCAGGCGGTGCTATTAGGCACCCGCTCTTTTTGGGAAGGGGTGGACATTCCCGGCCCGGCATTAAGCTGCGTGGTTATTGCCCGCATTCCATTTGCCGTACCCAGCGATCCAATTGTATCGGCCCGGGCCGAAACGTTTGATAACGCCTTTAACCAATATTCCATTCCGCAGGCAATTTTGATGTTCCGCCAGGGCTTTGGACGGCTCATCCGCACCCGGGAAGATCGGGGGGTGGTGGTTATATTTGATAAACGGGTGACCAGCAAAAGCTACGGGCCGGCTTTCATCCATTCTCTGCCGGAAATTACCGAACATCGAGGATCTCTGGCAAACATGCCCGAAATCGCCGAAAACTGGATAGAATTCGGCGCAATTCAATAGGTGCAGGGTGCAGGTAGGCATAACCTGCAACCTGCAACCCGAAACCTGCGCCCTGTAACTTGTAACCTGCGCCCTGTAATAACAAAAACCGGAGGAAAGAAATGATTGAAGCAAATTCCCTGAGAAAAGGAACTACCTTTACCCGGGACAATGATTTATTCAAGGTTCTGGATTATACCCACAACAAAACGGCTCGCGGCAGCGCTACTATTCGAGTAAAGGTACAAAATCTGCGCAGCGGCGCCATTTTTGAAAAAACCTTCAATGGCGGTGAACGCGTGCAAGACATTGCCCTGGACCACGTGGGAGCCGAATATCTCTACAATGATGGTGATTTGTACTATTTTATGGATATGGAAACTTACGAGCAGCCGGCCATCCACAAAGACCTGCTTACGAACATTATCCCCTACCTGATGGAAAACATGGAAGTAAAAATTTCCAGCTACGATAACGAACCGCTTAACATTGAAATTCCAATTACCGTCGAACTGGAAGTGATGGAGGCCGAACCCGGTTTTGCCGGCGATACCGCTCAGGGCGCAACCAAGAATGTTACCGTCTCTACCGGACTGGAGGTGCAAACACCACTCTTTGTTAATATTGGCGACGTTATCCGCATTGATACCCGAACCGGTAATTACCTGACCCGCGTATAGTGTCGCGTCAAGGCTAAATTGATGGATTAGATCGGTTTAATCTAAATAGGGTTGACCCAACACCGGCAGAGCTAAATTTTTAAACTCGCTTTCACAATTTAGCTATACAATAAGGAATGAGAATTGATTAACTTACCCATTTCCTTGTACACCTGCACTGACCCGCAGGGGTCCGGCGCAA
>CAYWSS010000834.1:0-2463 GCA_964460505.1 uncultured Caldilineaceae bacterium
AAAATAACTACTACTTGTACGCTAGTTACCTGCTTTATTAGCTTGATGCGTATGCTCTCTAACTTCCCCCGATTCGGGGGGGGGCTGAGGGGGACAAAAACGGCAAAAGGGCGCTACTATAGCGGTTACAAATGCTTATGCCTGAGTAGCTACTTTCCAGGTCACATTACAGGTAAAGAGATAATGCCGCTACAAAATCGGGTAGACCCTTTTGGCAATATTCACGCGGTACCTCACAGAGGTACATGTATGGGCAATCGAGGCATTTTGCACGATGCCCAGCGATCCATTTTGCATTATCACCGGCACAAAAACTGGGTAATTTGCAAATTATCGTTTAAAGATTACCACCGGGTGCCGATGACCCCCCACACTTACACCGAACTTTTCTTTCTGGATGAGGCCACAGCTCTGGCTGCCGGGCATCGCCCCTGCGCGCGCTGCAATCGAGCCGGCTACAACGAGTTTGTTCATTACTGGCGACGGGGCAACCCGACTGAAATCGACAAAATTGACGTGGTTCTGCACCGCGAACGGTTCAAACCCTACCGCCGGATTTGGCGGGGAAAAAAGCGCACTCACCGCGCCCCCATCGACACCCTGCCGTCGGGCACGTTCATTGTGCTTAACCCCGACCCCACGGCCCAGCCCTATCTGGTTTTTGAAGACAGCCTGCTCCCCTGGCGCTTTGACGGCTACGAAGCCCCGGTTGAGCGCCGCACCAACACAAACGTCATCCTGCTCACCCCGCCTTCCACGGTGCGCGCCATGTCCGCCGGTTATCAACCGGCAATCTACCCCAACATTTATGGCGACACGCAGGGTGAAGGATGAATTATGCGTAATCGAATAGACAAAAATGATCTGATACGGCTGCGGGCGCTGTTCGGCTGGTCATCAACCTATACCGGCGAATTATGAACAGGTGTACAAGCGACCGGCACTTTTTAGAGATAAGTGCCGGTCACTTGTACTGAACATGAGCCAAAAGTGGTTGACAATCGCTGTAGACTATGTTATTCTCCGGTGCAATATGCGGCCCATCGCAACGGGGCGCTGCCAACAAAATAAAGTGTCAGTGGATCCAAATTCAGGAGCGAGGCACTGCGTAGCGTCAGAGGCCGAACGTTGCCGCATCTGACGCTACACAGTGCCGGCTCCACAAAAACCGGATCTACTGAGTATGTCCATAGAGAGGTGGGGAAAATTCCGTCACCTCTAATGTTTTCCAAAAGGGAGGCGAAGTTATGTCTGACAAACCAGTAATAAATTTTACGCGGGGCGTGCCGGCCACCGAATCTTTCCCGGTTGAGGATATGATTGCCGCATCGGAACGCGCCCTGAATACATACGGCACCACTATTTTGCAATATGGAAAATCGTATGGATTTTTGCCGCTGCGCGAATGGCTGGCCGATTGGCACGGGGTAGCGGTAGAGCAGGTGCTCACCTCCAACGGGTCGCTGCAAATTGTAGAATTCCTGTGCTACCAATTCATCAAACCCGGCGATGTTGTTTTCACCGAGACGCCCACCTACGACCGCACGTTGACGACCTTGCGCCGCCACGGCGCCAAAGTGGTTGGCATTCCGCTGGAGCCGGATGGCCCCAACATCAAGGCGCTGGAAGCCGCCCTGGCGCAGCGCGCGCCAAAATTTTTCTACATCATCCCGGACTTTCAAAATCCGTCCGGGGCCACCTGTTCCCGCAAGAAACGAGAGCGGTTGGTCGAACTGGCCGCAAAACACGGCTTCTGGCTGGTAGAAGATGCTCCCTATCGCCCACTGCGATTTAAGGGCAAGGCTCAACCGTCGCTGTTTGATCTGAACCCGGAATGTACCCTGCACATGCTTTCGTTCAGCAAGCTGGTGGGGCCGGGGCCGCGCATCGGCATCTTGTATGGCCAGGCTGATTTGCTGCAACAGGTTGCCAAAATTGCCGAAGACACTTACATTTCGCCCAGCCTGCTGGCGCAGGGCATTGTGTACGAATACCTGAACGCCGGTCATTTACCGGGCCAAATTAAAAAGCTCAAAACGCTGTACGCGCCCAGATTGCAGGCCTGCCTGAATGCGCTGGACAAACATTTACCGGATGCCGAAGCGACCCGCCCCGATGGCGGTTTTTTCCTGTCTGTGACTTTGCCGGAAGGCACAAACACGGCCCAGGTTTTGGAAGCGGCCAAAGTGTACAATATGAATCTGGCCCAGGGCACCGCCTTCTTCCCCGAGGGCGGCGGCGAGCGTTTCCTGCGCCTGCCCTACTGCGCCATGACCCCGGACCAAATCGACGATGGCGTGGCTCGACTGGCTGCCGCCGTAAAGGACGTGCAGGCGTAAATTTGTACTGCAACTGATAGATAAAAAGTCCACAGGCCGGCGCCGGCCTGTGGGCTTTTTTTTGTGGGGTTTACTTCCGTCAACAAACAGGCAACGAACAGCGCATATTGAACGCACCCGATAT
>CAYWSS010000835.1:0-2457 GCA_964460505.1 uncultured Caldilineaceae bacterium
CAGCTTGCTGCAGGGCCGCTACTTTGACGTCGGTATGCATCAGTTTTCGGCTGAGCATCTCTTCGTTGCGGTACAGTTTCATTTCACGGGAGATGCTTTTTGTTTCCCGGTCGCTGAAAATTTCAACCCGGGCCCGATAGCGATAAATCTCTTTTTTCAGGCTTTCGGCCCCGGCTCGCAGCAATATCCATTTGTTACCGGCGCTAAATCGATTGGCGGCGTTAAGAAGCAGGGTCATGGTAATGGGAACAATTAAAAGGATATAAAAGAGAAGCTGGTCTACAGCCCAATAGGCGGTGGCGGCATTAATATCAAAAATGTTGTTGTACGTTGCTTTTACCAATGCCAGAAACGTGGCAACTACCCCTAAAACCAGAACCCATACCTGTAGCTGATTGAACGTCCCCTGCTGGCGTTCGGCATTTTTGTCGTACACCGCAAAGCGCTTCCAAACCAGTTCAAGTGTGGTCGGGGCATCGTCATCATCCTGAAAGCTCAACAGTTGTTCCAGCAGGCGCTCAAAGGTGCTGATGGGGCCTTTCAGTTGGATAAAGTAGAGCTTGCCATCCACAATAATTTCTGCCAATTCAGGGTCGGCAATAAAGGGTGGTCGCTTCTGCATCAATGTTGCAATTTCATCCGCCAACCCACCGCTGTCTTTAAGAATAATTACCGGCCAGCCGCGCCTGACACTTTGCAGAACCTGTTTCCTGGCCAGGTCATCGCCGCTGACCAGCACCGACACGACCGATTTTGATTCTGCCAGCGCGGCAGCCACCCGGCTCATCACGTTGAACGCATCGCCCCACACATCGCCCCCGGTCAAAATGAAGTGAGAGTGATTGGGGTCCAGGGCAGCCCGGTTTTTGCTGCCGTCCGCGGCACCCGGATAGGTAACTTTGCCGGCCGGCGCAATGCCTACCAGCGGCGTTTTTCGCCCTCTGTCCAGCACGCCATTGCCCATCATGGCTATGGTGCCCGTTTGTTGCCCCCCATCGATAATTATGGAATCCATATCGGCCATGGCCCGCGCTATTCCCCGGCTAAACAACTGGGTGAGATGAAGTTGGGCTTCCTCGGTCAGGTCATTGGTGCCGCCAATCATCATGAGCAGGGCTTCGGGCTGGGTTAGCCCCAAAGCTTGAAGCGCGGCTTCAACATTAATATCCTGGCCGGCAGTGAGGAGCTGCGCCTGATTTTTGTTGGGAAACCGGATTGTCTGCGGCATCAGCCTTGGCCCGGCCATTGGCGCAGCGTCGTTTTTTTCGGCCCCGTTATCAGGTTCACTCTCGGCCTGGGCCACCACGTTTTGTTTTTCAACATCTGGTTGAGTTTCTTGCTTGTCCACGTTCAACCTCCCCGGCTGGAATGTATTTTGATGATGGGCATGTTATTTGCAGGAGTGCTTGTTAACCCTGATTGTACCACTGTGTTGGGTAAATTAGAAGTGTTTTCTGCTAAAAAAGCGTCAGTTTGGTTCAATGTTTACACGATGATTAATCTTCATCATTTCTTCGTGTAAATCAGTTCCACTGGTTTGCAGGGGGTCGATGGCTTTAACCAGTTTTGTTCTCAGAGAATAGAGCTCTTTCACGTTGTATTTGGAGCGTTCTCTGGCAAACTTCACTTTCATCACTTCGGCATGCCGGTCTTGTTTAGGGTTGAACTTTCCGTTCAACTCGCTGCATTGATTACAAACGCCGTTCTGGCTGACCAACGCGCACGTATCATCAAAAATGTTAACCATTGTTTTTCTGGCATTGTGCAGCAGATGTTTTACCGCGCCGTACGTTGCGCTCATAATGCCTGCAATTTCCTTGACTTTAAAGTCGTAGATATCTTTCAGAATGAGGGCAATTTGTTGTTCTATGGGTAACATTTTGGAGACGCACGTAAAGCAGTAGTCGATATGCTCACGGATTTCATAGATACCCTGGGGTGCATATAAATTGGCGTAATTAATACTATTCATTACGGTGGTTTCTTTGTGTGCCAATATTCTGGCCCGTTCCAGTGTATCCGTATACCACCGTTTTTGTTTTTTTAATTGCTGGCGGGCGTGATTGGTAGCGATGGTAAATACCCAGGTTTTTAGGCCGGCTTCGGCTCTAAACAAATGGAGATTCTCAAAAGAGAGAATAAAAACGTCGTGGGCCAAATCTTCCATATCGTTTCGATTGGCTACCAGCCGGTACAGGTAGGATTTTAGCTGCGGTTGAAACTCGGAGAACAAGCTGTGATATGCGCTAATGTCTCCGGCCTGGGCACTTTTAAGCAATTCTTGTTGGTTCATATCTGTCCTCAACGGGTAAAAGGGAAGTGAATACAAGTTCACTTCCCACTATGATACCGTGTTATCTTGAAGGTTTAAAATTTCAGCCGGTGCAATTGGATTAGAGTAGCTTGACAATGTTACATTAGACATATGTTCTGCAAATTTTATTTGGCCTTGCTATG
>CAYWSS010000836.1:0-2456 GCA_964460505.1 uncultured Caldilineaceae bacterium
TAACAAATTTTGCTATCACTCCCGGGAAACTTACGAGCGTTTTGGGAAGATCAGTCGTAAAACCTCTGCGGTCTGGCGCAATATTAGACTTATGGGTAATCATCAGTTAATTTTATATTGCTTTTCTTAGCGTTCTTTGCGACTTTGCGTGAGACTTTTAGTTTTTTCAGGGGAGTCAAAAAATGAAAATTTGTGTAATTCGCGTAATTCGGTGCAAAAAATTCTGTTTGGTTCTGGCTTGGCCAGGTCAGGAGTAATAATGAATACCAGCCAACAACTAACCATGCCCGTACTGGGGATGACCTGCGCCAACTGCGCCAACACCATTGAACGCCACGCCAAAAAGGTGGATGGTGTTAGCGATGCGGTGGTTAACTTTGGCACCGAAAAAGTGACGGTCACTTACAATCCCGCAGTAACCGCCCCTCAAGCCGTAATTGAACGCATCGAACGGGCCGGCTACCGCGTACCTACGGCCTCGCTGGAGTTGCCCATTACCGGGATGACCTGCGCCAACTGCGCCAATACCGTTGAACGCATGCTGAACAAAAAAGTGCCGGGCATCCTGAACGCCAACGTCAATTTTGCTACCGAAAAAGCATCCGTTGCGTACATCCCCGGCGCAGCCGGCCGGGCCGAGATGGTGGCAGCCATTGAGCGGGCCGGATACGGCGTGGTGCAGGTAGAATTGGCGGATGGCGCGGATTTGTTTGAGGCAGAACAGGCCGCCCGCGAGCAGGAAATCAGCAACCAAAAACGCAAACTGTGGGTAGGCATCTTTTTCACCATCCTGATTATGTATTTAACCCACAAACGGGTGTTGCTGCTGCTGACGGCGCAGGGCATCAATTCGCTGGATCAGTGGGTGTACGACCCGTGGTTAAATGTAATTTTGTGGGCGCTGGCTACCCCGGTACAATTTTACACCGGCTGGGATTATTACGTGGGCGCCTACAAAAGCCTGCGCAATAAATCGGCCAATATGGATGTACTGGTGGCGTTGGGATCATCGGTGGCGTATGGCTATTCGGTAGTGGCCACGATTGCCTTTTTGGGCGTACCCACCTTCTTTGAAACCTCGGCGGCTATCATCACTTTGATAAAAGTGGGCAAGCTGATGGAAGTTCGCGCCAAAGGCCGGGCCGGCGCAGCAATTAAACAGTTGATTGGGTTGCAGCCAAAAACTGCCCGCGTAGTTCGCGCCGGCCGGGAAATCGATGTGCCTATCGAGCAGGTTACGGTGGGCGATGCGGTCATCGTTCGGCCCGGCGAAAAAATTCCGGTGGATGGGGTGGTCATCGAAGGGCACTCTGCCATTGATGAAGCTTTGCTCACCGGCGAAAGTTTACCCGTGGATAAAACCACCGGCGACGAGGTGTTTGGAGCCACCCTTAACAAACAGGGACGGCTTAAAGTTGAAACCGCCAAAGTGGGTCAAGGCACTGCGCTGGCCCAGATTGTGCAACTGGTGGAGCAAGCGCAAGGCTCAAAAGCGCCTATCCAGGCCACCGCAGATCGCATGGCCGCCATTTTTGTGCCGGGGGTGATTAGCATTGCGCTGGTCACTTTTATTGTTTGGGTAGCCGGTGGCGCGGGCTTTACCACTGCGCTCATCCGGCTGGTGGCGGTGCTGGTTATCGCCTGCCCCTGCGCGCTGGGGCTGGCCACACCCACGGCCATTGTAGTGGGGATGGGCACAGGGGCCACGCAGGGAATTCTGTTTAGAAACAGCACCGCTCTGGAACTGGCCCACAAACTAAATACCATTGCGCTGGACAAAACCGGCACCATCACCCAGGGAAAGCCTGCCGTTACCGACGTTACCCTCAACCCGCCCCCATCCGATGCCGGAGATTATGAAACAAAAATCCTTCAGTTGGCGGCATCGGCGGAACAGGGGTCGGAACACCCGCTGGGTGAAGCCGTGGTCCGCGCGGCGCAGGCGCAGGGAATTGCGCTGAGCAATCCCCGGGCGTTTGAGGCTGTGGCCGGGCAGGGGGTATCGGCCCAGGTTGACGGGCATCAGATTCTGCTGGGCAATTTGCGTTTGATGGAAAGCCGGCGCGTCGAGTTGAACGGCTTTCTTGAGAAAGGGCAACAGCTCCAGCGCGAAGCCAAAACCGCAATGTGGCTGGCCATTGACGGGCAAGCGCAGGCGGTCATCGGCATTGCCGATACCATCCGCGAGGGATCGGCTGAAGCGGTTATGCTGCTGAAGAAGCAAGGGCTGCAGGTGGTGATGATTACCGGAGATAACCCAACCACAGCCCGGGCCATTGCCACAGAGGCGGGCATACAGCAAGTGATGGCCGAAGTGCTGCCCGCCGCCAAATCGGCGCAGGTGAGCCGCTTGCAGGCCAACGGGCAGGCAACAGCCATGGTGGGCGACGGCATCAACGACGCCCCGGCCCTGGCCCAGGCCGAGGTGGGCATTGCTATTGGCAGCGGGGCCGATG
>CAYWSS010000837.1:0-2450 GCA_964460505.1 uncultured Caldilineaceae bacterium
CGGTGACTATCCTGGCGAAGCGCGCGGGAGATGAGCCGCGCGCCTTGTATTGCATCCCGATCGACGGCGGAGAAGCGCGCAAGGCGGCGGCTCTGCCGCAGGACATCCGGACCTACAGCCTTTGCCGGGACGGCGAACGAGTCGCCTTGGTGGCCAACGCAGCCCCCTGGCCCGACAAGTTGGCCGCCGAGAAACGAGGGTTCACTCAGGAAATCTACGAGGAGGACCGCCCGTTGGCCCGGGTCTGGGTGGGGAAACTGTTCGGCAACTTCGCCGACGCCGAACCGCTGCCCATCGCCGGGCATGTGCACCAAGTGGCTTTGCCGGCTCACGCGGGAGAGGTGGGCGGCCGCGTCACCCCCACCCGCCCCGAAACCGCCGCCCCCAAACCGCCAAGCACCAATAACACCGCCCCCCGGTTGTCAATTTCAAGCATTGAGTGAATGAGCTGCCAATAGGGGGCAAACCCGGCTGTAAACGGGGCGCCGGCCAAAGTTAATCCCCCCACCATTAAACCAATGGTGGCCACCGGCATTTGATAAGCAATGCCTTTTACCCGGGTAAAACCGGTGCTGGTGCTGAGAATATTGAGGGTAGACATGCTGGCGGCAATCAAAATCAGGGCCAACATTCTGACGGTTAAACTCACCAAAATTGTAATAATCGCTGCCCGGCCGCCAATGCCCAAAACGGTAAGCGTACACCCAATATCAAACAGGGCCACATAGCCCAACAATTCACTAAATCCTCGTTGAATAGCCGCCAGGATGCCGCCCACAAAAGCGGTAACCACCCCGGCAATGAGAATGGCATTTACCAGATAAAGCGAGCCGGTGAGCCACGGTAAGTCGATGAACAGATGCAGCATGATAGAAAATGCCACAACAGGGAAGGTAATCAACACAAACGCAGCGGTTGGCGGCGAAGATTCGGCAGCGGTACTGGTTGCCCAACTGTGAAACGGAATAACGGCCAGCCAAATAGCAAAACCAAATCCCACAAGCAAGGCGATTAGCTCTAAATCCTGGGGATTAGCCAAGCCCCCCGCCAACTGGTACTCATCAATTTTCCAGGCTGCCAGCAAGAAAAGCGGAGTGCTCAGCGAAATCAAAATCAAGAATCGAAGCGCGGCTCGAGTAGATTCCAATCGCTCTGTTTGAATTACAAAAACAGCAATAATTGCGGCCAGGGTAATAAATATGGCCGTTATCCCCAAGTGACGCGACAAACTGGCCGTCGCCAGAAGCCCCAGAATTACCAGGGCTGCCGGATAAAAAATGTGGCCCTCGCCACCAATGCCGCCCAGTCCGGTGCGAGAGTGTCTCTCAACGCGCTGGGCCAAAGACAGAAAAACAAGCACTACAAATAATCCTGCCGTGGCCACAAAAAGCAACAACAAGCTGATTTGCGAAAGTTCATCCAGTTCAATGGTGCGCCCCAACAGGTTAAGCACTACGCCGGGTGGAACCTGCACAGACAGCCATGCCAGAAACAAGGCAGCCACAACAGCTACACCGGCTCCCGCCCACGTTCGCCGCAGCAAATAGACCACAACGGCTGCCCCCATGGGCAGCCCAATAAGCCACAACGTCTGAGGCATTACAACTCCTTCTCCGGGCCGGTGCCCCTGACCACGGTGAGATAGCCAATGGAGAGCGCCAGCAGTAAATTTACAGTACCCCACAAGCCGGTAAGCAACAGGCTGCTTTTCAGGGTAAAGTAATACAGGCCAAAACCGGTGAGTACGGTAAAAAGGCCGTGGCCGGCTTTCATGGGGTCTTCTGTTATCATCAAAACCCCCAAACCAGCCAGCACCAGCCAATAGACAGCCGTCGTAATTACGGGGTCTAATTCCTGCAACGGAATAGATTCGCTTAAGGTTATGGCGATAAGAATCAAAAGAACCGCCATAAATATTCTAAACGTGTGACCGGTTGCTGATATTCGCCGATGTTCGGGACCCAGTAACAATGTTGTCAGTGATAAATTCCGCAGCCACCTGATATATTTATTAGAATAGCGGGATGATTTAAAGGCCGGTGCGCCAATAGACACAGGCGTAACCGACACCTGCCGGGCAGACAAAAAGAGAATAGGGCAAATAAAAGCGCCAATCAAAACCCCCAACACCGCGATATCCGGCCGAACCAGACGAGAAAGAATCAAGCCCACCAAAATATACTGTCCCAAAAGGGCCAGAATCAAAAGCCGCCAATCGCGGACCACCAAAATGATGCCGCCCGTCAGTAACAGCCCCAGAAGCGCGGTTTCATAGCCTATAAATTGTAATCTGCTTAATAGTTCCGGTAATGTTGGCATAGTTCTTGATAATCAGAATTTAAGGAATGAGAATTAATTAAGTTGTGCATTTGAGTAGTAAAAAAATGGTAAATGATAGATTATAAATGGTGAATGGTAAATTATTGCCGGGAAAAGCTGTCTTGAGCGTA
>CAYWSS010000838.1:0-2444 GCA_964460505.1 uncultured Caldilineaceae bacterium
CGAGCATTGAAGCCGGCCTCCTATAGGCCGGCCACGTCGATTATAAGAATGTGCGTCGTCAACTCTCCAGGTGGGTAAAAGCGGGACGGCTTTTTCAGTTGCGGCGGGGCCTGTATGCCCTGGCCCCGCCCTTCCAAAAGGTAATTCCCCATCCCTTTTTGGTCGCCAACCGAATGGTTCGCGGCGCGTACGTTAGCGCACAAGCTGCCTTGGCTTATTACGGGTTGATCCCGGAATATGTACCGGTGGTGACCAGTGTTACCACGGCTCGACCCGGCCAGTGGCAAACACGGCTCGGCCGATTTGTGTTTCATCATGTTAAAACTGAATGGCTGCGGGGCTATCGGTTGGTGGAGGTTGCGCCAGATCAGCAGGCATTTATCGCTACGCCTGAAAAAGCTCTGCTGGATTTAGTTTATCTGCAACCTGGCGGCGATTCATCAGATTACCTCAACGGGCTGCGGCTACAGAATTTAGATCAATTAAATCTGTCGAAAATGGTTGGCCTTACTGCCGCGGTAAATCGACCCAAATTGCAGCGGGCCGTGGCTGTGGTGGCTAAACTGGTACACAGCGAGGCCTCCGATTATGAGGTGTTGTAACCGATGAAGGAATTTCTTGTCAACCGGCTGAAAACTGAAGCCCCGGCGCAGGGGCGAAACCTGGCCCGTGAATATTTGCAAGCCCGCATTTTAGGCTGTTTGCAGCGGAACGGAGCGATGATACCGCTGGCTTTTCACGGGGGCACGGCGCTGCGGTTCCTTTATAACATTCCCCGTTATTCGGAAGATCTCGATTTTACGTTGGAAGCGGCGCCGGCAGATTTTAATTTCCGAAGCTATCTTCGCGCCATTCAAACTGAACTAACGGCAGAGGGCTACCCGGTTGAAATCAGGATAAACGAGAAAAAGGTAGTATTCAGCGCGCTGGTTCGCTTTGCGGGCTTGTTGTTTGAGCTGGGAATATCACCGCACAAAAACGAGGTGCTCTCCATTAAAATTGAGGTGGACACCAACCCGCCCGCCGGAGCGGTGCTTGACACCAGCGTGGTCCGCCGCTTTGTAGCGTTGCAATTTCACCATCACGACAGGGCATCACTGCTGGCCGGAAAATTGCATGCTGTCCTGCAGCGCTCGTACACCAAAGGGCGGGATTTGTACGACCTGTTTTGGTATCTCAGCGACCAAAACTGGCCGGCACCGAATCTGGAATTGCTCAATAACGCCTTGCCCCAAACCGGATGGGCCGCCGGCCCGCTTACGTCCCAAAACTGGCACGATGTCGTGAGTGACCGCCTGCAACAATTGCAATGGGATAGAGTAGTGGCCGATGTGTCGCCATTTCTCGAAGCCGAAGCCGATGTTGATCTGTTGACGCTGGAAAATCTGTTGCGTTTGCTGCGCTGACTCAATCAAGCTTGTGAAAGGTTACCCGCCACGAATAATGGCCCCGGCAGACCTGATTATGCTGTTGTGCCTCGCGACATTTTTCCACACTGCCTTCGCAATACCCGTTAGCCGCCAACACCTCGGCGGGAATCAACTCATCGTGCGCGGTAAAAGAAAAACTCTGCTCGCTGGAATATTCGTTGTCGTGGATATCCCGTTTTACTTCCAGGCTCATGCTGTTCATCCACAACGTTACCTCTGCCGCCCCCGGCCCTTTGCTGCCCGAAGCCACCGCAATGTTGTTAAATGTATCGCCAATCACAATACCATCCATCGGTTTGCCGGGGGGCGGTCCCTCTAACACGGTTACATAAATACTGTGATTTCCAATGCAGCCACCGTTGTCCCAGATTGGCACCATGGCCTGGTAGGTAACACAGAAATCTTTGCCGCAGCGTAGAGAATCAGCAATCTCCTTGGGGGTTGCCGGTTCCTCGGCCGCTTCCGGCTCAGAAGCGGATGCCTGCTGCGAGGCGCTCTCGGGTTGTGTCTCCGCAGAAGCGGGCGCTTCCGCGACCTGTTCCGTTGTTTCAGGAACAGCGGTGGGAGCCGGTGGCGGGGGCGCTTTGACCACGGCAATCTCTTCGGTGTTGCCGGAAACAACCACCAACCGGGCAAATACCCACCCCAGTGAATCGGCTCCTTCCAGGTTTACCAGCCACCAGTTTTTGTCGGCGTTGCGCCCCATAACAATGGCAATCTCGCCGGTCTCAAAATCTTCAATGACAGGATAGTCGGTTCCGGGACCGCCACGCACGTTGATCAGTTTGGTCACCTGTTCATTGATGCGCGCGACCGGGGCCGGTTCGGGGGTTGGCGTCAAAGTCGGAGTGGGTGTTTGCGGAATAGGCGTATCGGTGGGAATTTTCGTTTCTGTAGCCGTTGGCTCCGGCGATGGCGTGGGCGACGGTTCAGGTTGATCCGTCGGTGTTTCTTTTGGTTCCACTTGTGGCGCCGCTTCTTCCTGTACTGGAGTTTCTCCGGCCGCCACAACTG
>CAYWSS010000839.1:0-2435 GCA_964460505.1 uncultured Caldilineaceae bacterium
GAGCATCGTCGTCATCTATATGGAGCGGTGACCGGAGAAGAACGGCGCGAGCTGGGCCACCCAATTCGACAATACCGCGAACCGCCTCGGCCACTACGCCACCACGGGCCCGGAAATCTGGCAACAGACCGGCGGCCGGGTGGACGGGTTTTCCTGCGGGTGAGGAACACGTGTTGAGGCCACGGCCGCTTTGGTTTGAGCCGGCAAGTTAGCCAGCGCGCCGGAGATGGGTCGGGAACCCCCAGTGCCCAGTAAGCCATCCACAATAATCGCAGTTTCATCTAACAGTTGGGACAGCGGGGCCGGATCAAACTTATCGCCGCCAACAACGGTCTCCACGCCCGTGTTTTCGAGCAAGGCCCAATTTTTATCGCCCTCAACATTGCGTTTCCACACGTAAACCGTTACGGCTGCTCCGCTTTGAGCCAAGTGACGAGCAACAACCAAACCATCGCCGCCGTTGTTGCCCGGCCCAACCAACACCAGAACGCGCACGCCGGCAATATCCACCTCGGCCATAATTGCTTCGGCTATGGCATAACCGGCATTTTCCATCATTTGGTCATAACTGAGGCCGGCTGAGTCGGCGGCGCTTTCAGCGGCCTGCATCTGTTTGGTGGTTACAATATACAAAATCGCCCTCCTTGCCCCTTACAAAACAACAAAAAAGGCAGAGCCGATAATTCTTTCAGCTCTGCCCAAATTGCGGCCTCAGTCAGAATTTTTTAGAAGCATGTATACCATAAAAGCAAATGCACTGCCCAACAACAAACCGGATGCAGTGAACCAGATTTTGTTGGTAGGCGAAGATTCGATACCGGTAGCAGGTGCGCCTTCGCCCGGTGACGGTGAGTATGGCGGACAGGGAGGGCACGGCGGGCAGTTCGCCAGTGCAATTGGGCGTTCACCCTGTTTTGCCAATTCCTCCGCTAATTGTAACCGCCGCTCGCGCCGTTGATTTACATAATCGGCAGCGCGGCCGGCCAGGTGCCGCATGACGTACGGCCAGAGAATTTTAAGAACCACTAGATGCATAACAGAACTCCCGTATGTTTTAACAAAGTAATTTCGGTACAGTAATTCAGGAAAAGCGTTGCCGTAGCCAGAATATCAACGCCAAAACCAAGGCAAACGCGGCGCCAAAGGCAGCACTGGCCACCGGGCCAAATACAGAGTTAACCTCGCCGTCAACGCGGCCGGCAATCATCAATATTGTACCGCTGTTGTCTCCGGTACGTACATTTCTACCCAGAACAACGCCACTCCCGCCCTGGTCAATGCTAATATCGCCACGCGAGAAAATGGCTCGGGCAACACTCTGATCCATAATCACGTTGCCGCCGGCCAGGATAGCTCCGGCAGTTGATGCCGTAAGAGTTGCGTCTTTGGTTTCAGCAAAAACCAGGCCGCCCTGAGTCATCGACAACGTATCAGTTCTGGCCTGAACGACTCCCCCTTGCCTGACATTTACCGTAGTCCCTTGCACAGATTGAGCCCCGGCCTGACGCAGTTCAACGTTGTCGCCTTTAATATTTTGAGCCCCGGCCTGAGAAATAAGTACAGAGTTGGCCTGCACATCACCGGCGCTTCCCTGCTGTACAATTACTCTATCGGCCTGGATATTATTGACATCCTGACCACTTACCCTGATCTCACTCTGTTGATCTGTAGATGTTGGTTGAGTTGTTGCATCTGCCATTGGAATGCTCCCTTGCAGTTTTAAGGGGGAGGAACCTGGGAGATGTCCCTCGCCCGGTTTTTTAGCGATGATCTCCTGAACTTACTCTAAAATCCAGCCATCAATGGCGCGTTCATAATCAATCAGTTCGGTTTTATCAAACCACAGCGCAATCTCGACGGCACCGTTTTCGGGGCTGTCGGAGCCGTGCACCAGGTTTCGGCCGACCATCATCCCAAAATCGCCACGGATTGAACCCGGCACGGCTTCTACCGGTTTGGTGGCCCCAATGGTATTTCGGGCAGACTGAATGGCTTGCGGCCCTTCCAGCGCCAGCACCACCACCGGCGCAGAGGTGATATATTCAATCAACGGTTCAAAAAACGGTTTTCCTTTGTGAATAGCGTAATGTTTGCGGGCCAGTTTGTTGGACACCTGCACCATTTTCATCCCGACAATCTTCAGGCCGCGCTGTTCAAAACGGGAGACAATGGGGCCAATCAACGCGCGTTCAACGCCGTCGGGTTTAATGATAATCAATGTGCGTTCCATAATAAAAATATTTCTCCTGATGAAGTTTTAAGGATGCACCCAGAATTCTGGAAATCTGGGCAAACCAGGGGGGGGGGAATTCGAGGGGATCCCTCCCCGCGCCTCCCGGCCCGCCCAAAAATTCTGGACAGCCCCAATTTTAAGGGTTAATTCGCAGTTCCGCAAAACTCGGCAGGTTACAAGTGACCGGCACTTAAAATATAGA
>CAYWSS010000840.1:0-2431 GCA_964460505.1 uncultured Caldilineaceae bacterium
GCCGTCGGCCAGCGGGGTGCCGGCGTGGCGGCCGTCCGGCGTGGCGGCAACGGTGGCGCCCATTGGCACGTGGGCGGATACGGTGTAAAAACCGGGCTGGTACACGCCGCCGCGAATGGTGGGATACTGCTCCACCAGCTTGCTGTAGCGGTTGCCCCATTGCTTGGCGTACCGGTCTACCTGATCATCATCGTTGCCGTATTTGGGCACCCGGTTGATGAGCCGCCGGCGCAGCACTTCCTGCCCGTCAAAATTGGCTTTCAGCGCCTTGAGTAGTTCTGTGGCAGAGAGCCACTGTTCTTCAAAAATAGCCTGACGGACGCCCGCCAGGCTGTCGGCCACGTTGGCAATTTGCACCCCCTGCACCCCGGAAAAATTGTAGCGCGCCCCGCCGCCGGTTACGTCCAGCCCGCGCTCAATGCAGTCTGAAATAACCAGCGACAGGAAGGGGGAGGGGTAGATTTCGGCGTGAATGGCGTCGACAATATTGCAGCCCTGCACCATCAACTCGACAAAGCAGGCCAGTTGCCGCTCGTAGGCATCTTCCAGTTCGTCAAAGGTGCGCATCTGGTCAAGCGGCGGCGTTTCCGGCCCAATTTGCGCGCCGCTGTGCGGCTCTTTGCCGCCGAACAGGGTTAGCTCCAGCACGCGGGTCAGGTTGAACATCGAGGCATCGCTCCAGCCCAACGCCTTGCCCGGCGTCGATAGCTCCACGCAGCCGACCACCGCGTAATTGGCGGCATCCTTCGGGCTGACACCCCGGTTGATTTGCGCCGGGATAATCACCTCATCGTTGAAGACCTGCGGCATCCCGCTGCCTTTACTCACCACAAATGCAGCGGCCTGCAAAAACTTATCCGGGCTGTTTTTGTGGATGCGAATGGACAGGTTGGGTTGGGTCAGCCCCAGGCCGGCCTGCGCCCGCAGGCACATAAAACTGAGAATGTTGGTGGCGTCGCGCCCGTCCGCAAGCTGCCCACCAACGGCCAGATTAAAACCGATGGGGAATCCGGCAAAATAGCGGGCGCTTTTGCTGCTGCGCAGCAACACAATTTCGTTAAATTTGAGCCACAAATATTCCAGTAGTTCCTGAGCCTGAGGCAGGGTTAGTTTGCCCAATTCCAGATCGCGCTGCAGGTAGGGCAGCATGTACTGGTCGAAGCGGCCCGGCGAAAAACTACTGGCGTTCGATTCGATCTGGAGCATCACAAACAGGAACCAGACCGCTTGCAGCGCTTCCCAAAAGTTGCGGGCCGGTTGTTCGGACAGGTGACGGCAAATGGCCGAGATGTTGCGCAATTCCTGGCGACGGGCCGGGTTGTCGCAATCTTCGGCCTGCTGCCAGGCCAAAGCGGCGTAGCGATTGATGAACCCGGTGGCGGCTTGCAGCGAAATCAGGGCGGCCACGTAAAAATTCTGCTGCGCTTCGGTTTGGGTGCCGGGCTGTTGCCGGGCCGCTTCCACCTGTTGGCGCAACCCGCCGGTGCCCAGGCGCAGCCACGCTTCCACATCGGGCAAAATGTGCCCCTGCGCGTGGTCGGTCTGGTTGAGGGAGAAGGCTTTACCGCGCACCACGCGCATAATATGTTCCGGCACGCGGGCAGCCACGGTATCTTCCAGCGTCCGGCCGCGCCAGTAGGGGAAGATTTCTTCCCGCAGTTCCTTGATTTGCTCCGGTCGGATGTTGAAGCGATCCTGCGGGCGGGTGGGTAGAATCTCCAGCTCTTTGTCAATCCAGTCAACGGCTCCTTCCGGGGCAATAATGCCCATGCGCGGCAGCAGGGAGCGATTGCCCACAATCACCTCATCCGGGTGGATGGTGATGCTCATGCGGCGCGCCAGATGCAGCAGCATCTTTGCCCGCCGGATAACCATCGGCTCGCCCTCGGTGGCCCGGTAGCTTTCAGTGGCGTAGCGGGCGCGTTCCAGATCAATCTCGCGGTTATTTTCCACCAGTCGCTTTTTGATACGGGTTGCCCGGTTGCCGGGGCGGGTGGTGCGCCACTCATCTACCGGAAAGGCGAGGGTTGGGTCTGCCTTCCAGTTGGTTTGAGGTTTTGCGCTGTTGTTTGTTTTCAAAAGAGCCATTTTATTTCCTTATGCGTTTTACGTCCGCGCTTCTGTGGTGAAATTTTTCCGCTACCGGATATTTTTAATCGCAAATAGCGCGAATGGGCGAATGGCGCAAATATTTTTAAAGATTTAGAATTTTTCCTGTATCGTGCTAATCTCAGTAGATTCAATTTTCGCGGGGTGAGGCATTTTTAGATGCCGAACGTCGCCGCATCTGACGCTACGCAGTGCCGGCTCTTCAAATTTGGATCTACCGAATCTGTAATTTCGGAACCACAAGAAAATTATGGCATCGTTTCATTGGGTCTGAAATGGGACAAAAAACCGGTTTACAATTTTCGCTATCAAAATTCTATCA
>CAYWSS010000841.1:0-2421 GCA_964460505.1 uncultured Caldilineaceae bacterium
GCATGACACCTCATCTTTCTAAAAAGTTCCGGTTTCAAACTAATCTCAGTATAGAACACGGATAACACGGATCGAACGGACGCAAAGCACGCGGATTTTTCTTTGATTTTTATATTTTTATCAGCGTCAATCCGTATAATCCGCGCGATCCGTGTTCTATTCTTACTCCGTTATATTAATTGGTAAATTCTGATTGGAGATTGGTTATTAGAGATTAGTCTCATAAGTTCTAATCCAAAATCTAAAATCCTATACCCGGCGGCCCTGCTCCCGCCAGTAAGGCTCGCGTATCTTCTTTTTATCAACCTTGCCCAGGTTGGTCAGGGGAATAGAGTCCCAAAACTCGACCGACTTGGGAGCCATCAGACCGCCTTTATGTGTTTTAACAAACTCAATCAACTCATCCTCGCCGGCTGCCTGGTCTTGATGCAAAACGACAATGGCCTTTACTGCCTCGCCCCATTTCTGGTGCGGGACGCCAATGACTGCGGCCCCTTTTACCGCCGGATGCTCGAACAGAACGTCCTCGATTTCACGGGGGTAGATGTTAAAACCGCCGCTGATAATCATATCTTTGGAGCGATCCACAATATACAAAAAGCCCTCCTCGTCTTGCCGGGCCATGTCGCCGGTGTGGAGCCGGCCATCCTTGATGGTTTCCGCCGTTTTTTCAGGGTCTTTGAAATAGCCATCCATCATAATAATAGAACGGGCGGTGATTTCGCCCACCTGGCCGGGGGCAACTTCGTTACCGTCCGGGTCCGTCAGCTTGATTTGGGTGGTCATAGTGGGCCGGCCACAGGAGCTAAATACACGGCGTTCTCGTTCGGGGTCGGTCACCACGTGCTCTTCTTTGGGCAGGGAGGCAAGGATCATCGGGGCTTCGGTCTGGCCGTAGAATTGGGAGAAAATCGGGCCAAAGTGGTTGATGGCCTGTTTGAGCCGTTCGGGGGCAATAGGAGCGGCGCCGTAAAGAATGTTGCGGAGACTGCTGGTGTCATATTTTTGCAAATCGGGGTGGTCGAGCAGAACGTAAATCATCGTCGGCACAAATAATGAGGCCGTTATCTTTTCCTTCTCAGTTTGTTCCAGAAATGTTTTGGGGTCAAAACCGTCAAGGATCAGGCATTTGCCTTTGCGAAGCAAGACCGGCAAAAGGAGTACCCCGCCGGCGTGAGTGAGCGGGGTCATATAGGCAAAAACTTCTTCGCGGCCCAAGCTCAACTCAAGCATTTCTAGCATTACGGCGTTAACCCAGGCCCGGTGCGACAGCATCACTCCTTTGGGGCGGCCGGTGGTGCCGCCGGTGTAGTAGATGCCGCACAGGTCTTGCGGGGTGATTTCAACCGGAGGAGGGTCTGGAGCGTAATCGGCCAGCATCGTTTGCAGGTGAAGGTGATCTGGCCGGACGTTGGCGGGGTCTTCGCTAACACAAATAAAATGCTTGACTGTTTTCAGGTGGGGGATCATGGCCTCGACCCGTGGGGCCAGTTTCTCGTGATAGACCAGGGCCACACTTTCCGAGTGATTCATCATATAGATGTGGTCATCTGAGTTAAGTAAAACGGCCAGGGGGACCCTCACCCCGCCAATCTTGGTCAGGGCATACTCGGTAAAGATGTATTCCGGGCAATTGGCCATTAAAAAGGCGATCCGGTCCCCTTTTTTTAACCCCAGATTATGTAAGGCGTTAGCCAGGCGGCAGGCGCTGTCCCCCATTTCCTGATAGGTGCAGGTTCGATCGTGATGCTTGAGAGCCACCTCCTGCCCATAAAAGGTGACACAATTATCATACAGTTCGTCTACTGTGGCGGAGTACATCTTTAACTGCCTCCCTCGTTGGACACATTTTGCCAAAACATCGTTGTCAGCAAAATTTAATAGTATCAAGTTGTAGCCTGGAAATCTTGGCAACCTTGCTCAGTTCGGGTTGCGTACCGGCTCAGAGCAGTTTTACAAGCCTTGGCGTAACCAGAAAACTATATTAGTGCATTTAGTTTATTTTGTCAAATCCTTATCTGGGCTTAGTGAAGATACGACCATTGAGAAGAGCAGAGGTCAAATTGAAACCCGCACCGTAACAGTTTATAACACCCCGGAGGGAATTAATTCCGATTGGAAAGGCTTAGAACGTATTAGCCATTATAGAGATTTAATTTGACATATTGTAGCTGATGAATAATCTTGTGGTGTTAGCGTGGATGTCCGTATCGGCCAAATCTTGAGGTGTATCAGGATGTTCTGGCTGTGGGGCCTAATATTTGGGACGTTTAGACCCTTTTTTGTAAGCTTGGCTGCCCTTGTTCTTGACCCGCACTTTGACCCCTTTGGGCAGGGTTTGGCGAGGACGCCCCACTTTGCCTGTCCGTTCTCGCTGACCGCACTTCAATTCCCAAATGAAGCGGCTGACTCGCTCCATCA